>CAMNGN010000010.1 GCA_946538475.1 uncultured Blautia sp. | reverse complement strand
AAAAATGTCCCGGAATTCTTTACATTTACTTCGACTTTGTTATATAATATAATATTATATTGCACCCGTTTACGACAGAGGATGCGTATAATTCAAGCGTCAAACATATCAGCTTTACCGTTTGTCGAAGGTGATAATTCCGGAGGGAAGTGAAGAATTGAAGATAGAAAAAATCAATGAGAATCAGATACGCTGCACGCTTACACGGCAGGACCTGGAAAACCATCAGATCCGTCTCAGCGAGCTTGCTTACGGAACCGAAAAGGCCAAACAGCTTTTCCGCGACATGATCGAGCAGGCACACACTCAGTTTGGATTTGAAGCAGACAATATTCCTCTCATGATAGAGGCGATCCCCGTCAGTGCCGAAAGCATCGTTCTGATCATTACCAAAGTAGAAGATCCCGAGGAACTTGATACCCGGTTTTCCAAATTTGCTCCTTTCCGCGGCGACTCTTCCCGAAATGCCATTCAGTTTGACGGTGCCGACAGCATTCTTGACCTTATACAAAAGCTTCATGAAGGGCGTGCGCGCGCAGAAAGCAAAAAAGCATCTTCGGAAGAAGATCCCTCAAAAGAGACAGATGATGTGCAGCCCAACCTGGTACACCTGTTTACCTTCCGCTCTTTGGATAATGTGATCAGTGCTTCGAAAGGACTTCGCGGGTTTTTCCGGGGCAGAAACAGCCTTTATCGTGAGGCATCCTCGGGCAGGTACAGCCTTGTGCTCCATCAGGACGATTGTGTTCCCGAAGATTTCAACAAAGTATGCAATATCCTCTCAGAATACGGAGACGGAAGCGCTTTCTCCGAAGCGGGAGAAGCCTATCTGCGCGAACACGCCGAACTCATCTCGGACGATGCTCTGGCCATCCTGTCCGAGATATAACCTTTATTTTGATAGCCCGCTTTTGCGGGCTATCGATCACTCCATCTCTTTCAGAAAATCATTGAGCTGCGCTGTCAGTATATCGGCATCCAGGCCATGAACCGCGGCAGCTTCTTCCAGCGTCTCCGTCTGCGATGACGGACAGCCGATGCAGTGCATCCCGGCTCTCATAAGGATGGGTGCGATGCACTCATCGAGAGACAGAAGTTCACCTATCATCATATCTTTTGTTACTGTTTTCATTTTAAACACACTCTCCTCTCTTTGTCAGCCTCACGACACAGATCACAGCGCCATGATATGTAAGCGCAAATAAATCTTCTTTTAAAAGTTATCTGTCATTAACTCAAAAAATACTATATTTTTCACAATTTGGTACTTGTAATCCGCGCTTCTTTATATTAAAATAACCTTAACCATAAAAGCAATTCAAGGAGGAAAATACTATGGCATATGTTATTTCTGATGATTGTGTAAGCTGCGGAACCTGTGAAGCTGAATGTCCTGCAGGCGCTATCGCTCAGGGTGATGACCATTACGAGATTAACCCGGATATGTGTGTAGACTGCGGCACATGTGCAGATGCATGTCCGACAGAAGCTATTCATCCCGGTGAATGATCCGACTGACTTTTGATTGTTAATCTTTAAAGCAGGCTGCAAACGCAGCCTGCTTTTTTCTTCATCTCACAAAACCGATCCGACGATCAGTTGTCCTTCATGTTCATAAACTGTGTATACTTCGGCATCCACACAAGTTCTATGGTTCCGATCGGGCCGTTTCGCTGTTTGGCTATGATGATCTCGGCAATGTCCTTCTTCTCCGTGTCCTTGTGATAGTAATCATCACGGTAGATGAACATTACAACATCCGCATCCTGCTCGATGGCGCCGGATTCTCTCAGGTCCGACAGCATGGGCCTGTGATCGGGACGCTGCTCTACCGCTCTGCTCAGCTGCGAGAGCGCGATCACGGGTACATTCAATTCACGGGCCAGCGCTTTTAAGGATCTGGAAATTTCAGAGATCTCCTGCTGACGTGAATCGCTTCGCCCGCTGCCGCTCATCAGCTGCAGGTAGTCTATCATGATCACCCCCAGATCGTGCTCCAGTTTATACTTTCTGCATTTTGACCTGAGTTCAGCGACCGAGATTGCCGGCGTATCATCGATGATCAGCCTTGAAGAGCCTATGACATTGGCGCCTTCCACCAGCTTTGCCCAGTCTTCTCCCGTAAGATTTCCGGTTCTCAGGCTCTGTGAATCGACGTGCGACTCCATTGCCAGAAGTCTGTTGACAAGCTGCTCTTTTGACATTTCCAGACTGAAGATGGCCACCGTCGCATCTCCCCGGCGTGCGATACGCTGGGCAATATTGAGGACAAAGGCTGTTTTTCCCATGGAAGGTCTGGCAGCGACCAGCACCAGGTCGGAGGCGTGAAGTCCCGAAGTCTTATAATCCAGATCGGTAAATCCTGTCGGTATTCCCGTCACGTTTCCTTTGATCCGTGAGGCCTTCTCGATGTTGTCGATCGCATTCAGGACGATCTGCTGGATCGGGACATACTCCCCCGTATCTTTTCTCTGCAGTGCTCTGAAAAGCTTTTTTTCGGCTTCATCCAGAATTTCTTCGCAGCTTTCGTTCTGAAGATAGCAGGCATTCTCGACTTCTTCGTTCGCTTTGATCAGGTTTCTCAGCACTGCCTTCTCGCTGACAATGTCCGCATAATACTTTACGTTGGCCGATGTGGGCACCGTCTGCAGCATTTCCCGGACATATTCCATGCTGCTGATATCGGGAGGCAGTTCCTTTTCCTTTAGCCGGTTTTGAAGCGTTATCGGATCGACCGGCTTTCCCTCATTGCAGAGTTCGACCATCGTGTCGAAAATTACGCCGTACTGCTTTTGATAAAAATCGTCGCTCGTCAAAATCTCGGAAGCGACCAGGATCGCGTCCCTGTCAAGTATCATCGAGCCGATCACAGACTGTTCGGCTTCGATGCTGTGAGGAAGCACCCTTTTGATCAAAGCTTCTTCCATCGTATCACTCCGCTTCTACGCGCACCTTTAAATTTCCTGTAACTTTAGGGTGAAGTTTGACCGGAACCGTGAATGCTCCCGTAGTCTTGACGGGATTTGCAAGCACGATCTTTTTTCTGTCGATATCAAGGCCATAGGCGGATTTTGCCGCCTCGGAAATTTCCTTGGCCGATACGGAACCGAAAGTCTTGCCGCCTTCGCCCACCTTTATCTTTACCACGACTTCTTTGTCTTCCAGATCCTTTGCGAAAGCCTTTGCCGCGTCCAGATTCTCCTGTGCAACCTTCACTTCATTGGCCTTGCGGAGCTTCAGATCGTTCAGGTTCTTTGCGTTGGCTTCCACTCCGAGTTTTTTGGGGAAGATCAGATTGCGGGCGTAGCCGTCGCTGACGTTCACCAGATCTCCCTTTTTTCCCAGACTTTTTACATCTTCCAATAATATTACTTTCATCTTTTAATCTCCATCCCGGCTTTCAAGCCTGTTCTGAAACAGTATCGTCAATGATCTTCTTGAGCATCTGTTCCGCCTCCTCGACCGAGGCGCTTACCTGTGCTCCTGCTATATTTAAATGTCCGCCGCCGCCCAGCTGCTCCATCATGACCTGTACGTTTACCTCATCGATCGCTCTGGCGCTGATATATACCACATGATTGTATACCGTCAGAACGAACGAAGCCTTCACGCCCGAGATATTAAGCAGTTCATTGGCCGCCTGCGCTCCGACGACCGTAGGACTTTCGAGACCCTCGCTCGGGCATTTTGCGATAGCAAAGTAAGATTTGTAAATCTCGGCGCTCCTGACCGCTTCTGCCCTTGCTTTGTAGGACTCGATATTGTCCCGCAGCATTTTTCTGACACGCGTCACATCGGCCCCGCTTCTTCTTAAGTAAGCAGCCGCCTCAAATGTACGCACGCCGGATCGCGTCGTAAAATTGTTGGTGTCGATGATGATGCCGGCATAGAGACAGTCCGCTTCGTTGTTCCTGAGCTTGAGACCATCGTAAAAATACTGAAGGATCTCGGAGACCATCTCGCAGGTAGAAGACGCATAAGGCTCCACGTAGGAAAGCACGGCGTTCTCGATCACCTCATTGCCTCTCCGGTGATGATCAAGTACAATGATCGTTTTGGAAAGGTTAAGCAGCTCCGGACATTCGGTATAGCTTGGCTTGTTGGTATCCACCACGATGACGGCCGTGTTCCCGTCAACCAGGTCCTTTGCATGTTCGCTGTCCACAAACATGTTCGGTTCGTATTCCGGAGAGTCCAGAAAACTTGCCATGAGCGGCCTGATCGAAGTAGTAGGATCGTTCACCACGATGTGCACCGACTTGCCCAGCGTTTTGCCTGCCCGGTAAATGCCGATAGCCGCGCCCAGCGCATCCACATCGGTGATCTTGTGCCCCATCACGATGATGTGCTCCTTGGAGCTCATAAACTCTTTCAGCGCCTGCGCTTTTACTCTGGCCTTGACCCGCGTGTTCTTCTCCATCTGCGGTGCCTTGCCGCCTATGTAGATGATGTTGGTGCCGTCGCGGATGACGACCTGATCTCCGCCCCTGCCCAGCGCCATTTCGATAGCGATGCGGGAATATTCGTAATCCTGAAGAAACCCTGCGCCGTTAAGGCCGATACCTATACTGAGCGTAACTGCCATCTCGTTGCCTATGTTGACATTCTTCACCTCGTCCAGGATGTTGAACCGCCGCTCTTTCAGCACTTCCAGCGACTCTTTGGTAAGCAGGATCAGATATTTATCCTTCTCGGTCTTTTTTACAAGTCCGTTGAATTCGGAAAAATATCTGGTTATCTTTCGGTCTATCAGCGCGATCAGCAGCGAACGCCTGACATCTTCGACACTCTGAAGCGCCTCATCATAGTTGTCAAGATAAGCTACACCTACGACCGGCTTCTCATCTTCACACTGCCGGATATACTGTTTTAACTCGGTCTCATCGTAAAGATAGAGGGCAGTAAGGTTTACCTCACCGTCGACTTCCCTGAGGATCTCGGACTTTCTGACAATATCTCCGATAGCAACCTCTTCCATGGCTGCGCGAAAGATCCTGTCCTTATAGATGACCATCGTCTCGGAAGTACCGCCGTTCTCCCAGGAAGGAAGTTTATTCTCCGAAATTTCGGGAAAGACCGAATCTATGGACATATGAGCCAGGGGCTCTTTGCCCGTCAGCTCGCAGAATCTGCGGTTCAGCCAGATCGTCCGGCCTTTGGAGTCCAAGATGGCATACGGAACCTCAAGATTGTCCATCATGCGGTTTTCCAGGTCCTCATATTGCTGGGAAAAGCCGACCAGATCATTGATGATCGCCGGGCTGTATTTTCTGAAGGCAAGAAAAGCGATCAGGATATAAACAGCCGTCCCGCAGGCGGACACCACCCCCGCTTTTACATTGATAAACAGTACTCCGGCAGTGACTGCAATAAGTAAAATTGCAAGATACACAGGCCAACACATATATCGTTTGAGTGCACCATGTAATTTAATCTTCTCTTTCATCATTCTTTCCGCCGTATAACAAGCATATCCGATCAAAAGGAAATATCCCCGTCTACCGCCTCATCTACAGTTCAAAAAACAGAAAACGATCGGGGCAGTATACCGAGTCTATTATATCAGATAAACATGAAACCCGCCACTACAAAAATAAGAATGAAAAAGCCCCGCAGAAACCTGCAGGGCCCGGTAAAACAAGTTTTCGGATCGATCAATCCTGAATATACGGCATAAGGGAGATATGACGTGCTCTCTTTACAGCTACTGTCAGAGCTCTCTGATGCTTTGCGCAATTGCCTGTGATTCTTCTCGGAAGGATCTTGCCTCTTTCGGAGACATACTTTTTAAGTTTTGCTACATCCTTGTAATCAAGCTCGTTATTCTCTTTTCCGCAGAAAACACAAACTTTTTTTCTTCTGCGTCCGCCTCTTCTTTTCATCGGAGAGTCAGGTCTCTCACCTCTGTTATTGTAAGCCATTCTGCTTTCCTCCTGTCTCATTCAATCGCCTTATCCTTAGTCAAAGGCTGTACATTCTTCACAAAGCCGGTTTATCCGGCAGTCTTTAAACGATGCCGCTCATCGTGGCGGATCACAGGAAAGGCAGTTCCTCATCGATGCCGTCGGGAATATTCATAAACCCGTCTGCCGCACCCGGATCTGCTGCCGGTGCCGCAGGCGCGATATCCGCCGGCCTTCCGCCTGCATAACCGCCTGCCTGAGGTCTGGAAGAAGCGTATCCTTCGCTCGCTGCCTTACTCTCGGCAAACTCCTGATCGTCAACTACCACTTCTGTAGTATATACTTTCTGTCCTTCGCGATTTGTGTAGCTTCCCGTCTGAATGCGGCCGGTGACCGCGATCTTGACGCCCTGTCTGAGATATTTCTCGGCAAACTCGGCTCCACGTCCAAAGACGACACAGTTGATAAAATCTGCCGAAGCTTCACCGTTTCTGTTAAATCTTCTGTCTACCGCAAGTGTGTATCTTGCGATCGCGAGGGCATTTTCTCCCGCCGAATAGCGCACATCCGGATCTCTTGTCAAGCGTCCCATTAATATAACTTTATTCATCTTCTCAATTCCTTTCGTCAAACTCCGGGTTGAACAGTTCTTAATGGTGCTTTCTGAATTAAATTAAGCCGAAAAATTATGCTTCTTTCTTGACAATGAGATATCTGAGTACATTGTCCATAATACGCATATGCCTTTCAAGCTCTGCCGGACAATCTGAATCTGCTTCAAACTGAATGAAATAGTAGAAGCCTTCGTGCATTTTCTGGATTTCGTAAGCGAGTCTCTTTTTGCCCCACTCATCCACCTCTGTGATCGTGCCATTGTAACGGGTAATGTAACCTTTTGCCTGTTCAACTACAGCGTCACGCGCCTCGTCCTCAAGCCTGGCACTCACAACCAATGCTAATTCGTACTTGTTCATGCTTTGTCTAACCTCCTTATGGTCTATTGGCCCTTTGCCTGTCAAAGAGCAAGGATATGAAAATATATCACAATCAGTTACTTTATCACAGAACTCTGCGTTTGTAAAGCTATTTTTGCTCCGGTTTTTTACAACCCCGCGCATTTTTTTCGACAAGCTGCCGTGCTACCATGATCAGCCTGCCGCATCCGAGGCACTTAAGCCTGAAGTCCGCTCCTACACGGAGTATTTCAAAATCCTTACAGCCGCAGGGATGCTGTTTTTTCAGTGTGACGATGTCGCCTGTCTCAAATCGATATTCCGTCATGACATCCAATATTCCTTCATTATTTAAGCGTGTAACTGCGCCATCACCTGCCCGATCGGTTCTTTGATCAGCAGGTCGGCGCTTCTGTCCCTGGGCGTAGGTGCCATATTGATGACCACAAGGTGACTTCCGCGGAAATAATCGATCAGTCCCGCTGCGGGATATACCGCAAGGGAAGTTCCGCCGATGATCAGCACCTGCGCTTCCGCGATCGCACGCACCGATTCGTTCAGGGTGTCATTGTCCAGCCCCTCTTCATACAAAACCACATCGGGCTTGATGATGCCACCGCATTCGCATCTCGGCACACCCTCAGATTCGAGCATATGGCGGAATCCGTAGAATTTGCCGCATTTCATACAGTAATTGCGGTACACGGAGCCATGCAGCTCCAGGACTTTTTTGCTTCCTGCCATCTGGTGGAGATTGTCGATGTTCTGCGTGATCACCGCCCTCAGTTTTCCCGCCTTTTCCAGCTCGGCCAGTTTCAGATGAGCCGCGTTGGGTTTGGCAGTATCACACAGCATCTTGTTCCGGTAAAAGCGGTAGAACTCTTCCGGCTTCCGCATAAAGAAGGTATGGCTGAGGATCGTTTCGGGCGGATAATCGTACTGCTGATTGTACAGTCCGTCCTGACTTCGAAAATCGGGTATGCCGCTTTCCGTAGAAACTCCCGCGCCGCCGAAAAAGACAATGTTATCATGCTCGTCGATGATTTTCTGCAGTGATTCGACCTCTTTTGACATTTTCTCTCCTCCTTTTTATTACACCCCTTCAGGGAGATAATTCACCAGTTTTCCGATAACCACACAGCGTTTCGAATAGTCATGGTTATCCAGGCATGTGGAAAGGCACATCAGTTTGTCCTTTATATTCAGATCCACGGGATCGATGTATACCTCCGAGTATCCCTGCACCCTGGAAAGGAAGCTTTCAAATTCCTGTCCGGGGCCTTTATAGTTGGTGTAGGTATCGCTGTCCACCGCCGCGTTATAGACCGAGATGATCAGGTACCGGCATGATGCCTGGGGCGTAAATACCCAGAAATATCTGCTCTTCGAGAGTGTCTGCGGATCCGTGATAAATTCGCTGAGCTTTCCGAACATCGACCCGTCTTTCATATTGTGACCGTACAGAATAGTGTAGCAGTCGTCCAGAGTATCGTTGTTCAGTTTGTCTGCAAAGACGGTCCCCGCATACAGATATTCCTTATGGATATTCCGGTGCAGGTAAAACTCGTTGTCTATTCCCCTCGTCACAGGATAGCTCATACCATCAAACGCTTCGACATAGATCCACCCTATCACATCATCATTGATGGATTTCAGCGATGCAAAATCAATGTCCATCGGCGGTTCAATGGTTTCGGCAGCGGGCCCATCGGGAGAAGCAGGTGTTCCTCCTCCCTGCTCCGGCACCGCGTCGGGTGTCCGCTCCGTGACTACCCTGTCCGCCATATCGCTATACTGATCCCGGCCTTCTTTGTATTGAAGATAAATAGTGATCAGGTTGTATCCCGCAAAACAGAAAACACCTATCGCGGCCAACAATATAATAGTCAGAAAAACATCTGCCGCCGTACGCCTTCTGCGCTGTCGGTCTTTTGCCATGTTACTTCCCTCCTTTACGGGACATGCAAGCAGATATCCGTCAACAGTTAAAGCTCCTCAAAGTCCTCAGGAGAGAACCTGTGATAGATCAGGTGGATGCCTTCATCGGTTATACAGTATCGAAAGTCATCCGGCTTGCCATCCTCAAAGTATATAAGATAATCGAAATCTTCCCCTTCTCTTTTCTCACAGCGGACATGGTCGGAATACTTCAGGAAAATCCGCATCAGATCTTCTATCGTACACCCATGCTTTCGGATCGCCTCGATAAACCCGACCAGGAACTCGTCGTCACGGATCTGCCCCCGCACATACTCCGCCCCTTCCGGCGGGATCATAAAGCAGAAACGGTCCTTTTTGTGGTCGATCACGACATTTCCCAGCCGCTCCTTCACCGCATCGGAAAAGTGTGCAAGTTCTTTCTGCATCTCGTCCGCACTCAGATTTACGCCGAGGAATCTGCATACAGAGCTCAGGGGATAATAAAGCCTCACCGTTTCTCTCTGATACCCGAGCTTGATCTGCTCTTCCTTCAGCATCTCAACAATATTGTATTCCAGTCTGTTAAAATTCATGTGCTGCTCCATTCAGGATCCTTCCTTCCAAAGTCAGACACTGCTCCGACCTACAAAAGGTATCTTTCCTTGACCGTCTCCACCGCTTTAGGAGACATGTACAGTTCCCGTCTGAAAAACTGATAGATCGACCCATACTTTCTGTCGATCGCGCGAAACATACGGTTCAGGCAATTTTCCTGCACCCTGTAGTAGAATTCAAGATTCTGCTCCTGCGTCCTTGTGTCTTCCGGGCGGCTCTCCAGAAGCCTGTACATATGCTTCATATCTTCTTCCATATAATTATTGCTTCGCAGGAAGTCCGCCATGATCGTATCGCGTGGAACGCCCAGAAGAGCCAGAAGCATGGCTGTGGTAATGCCCGTCCTGTCCTTTCCGGTGGTGCCGTGCCACAGGACCGCTCCCCTCTCGGTTTTCAGGACCACATCGATAAATCTGGCGATCTGTTTTACGGAATAGATGTCATTTATCACATTTTCATATGTCTCTGCCAGCTGTTCCTCGGTCCACACGGTCGCCGAATCCATCGCTTCTTCGATATCTCCGAACAAAGGTCCGGGATGCTTCAGCTCTTCGTCAAAAACAGATATCCGATAATACTCCACGCCGGGCATGACCGTATCGGGCCGCAGATCGGCTTCCCGCCCGGTTCTCAGATCGATGACACGTGTCACATTGTAGTCTTCCAGCAATATCCTCTGATCCTGCTGAGAAATATGGTAAAGGTCACCGCTGCGGATCAGCCTCCCGGGTATGATATGCTTGTTGTCCATTGTCACAAGGCCGCCCAGATCGCGTGTGTTAGGCAGGCTTTCCAGTCTGATCCTCGTACCGGCAGGATACCCTGATGCCATGTCCGGATTAAGTGCCTTAAGAAACATGACACAGCTCTCCGCTTCTTTTTCAGACATGTCAAAACGGTATTCTTTCCGCCTGCCCGTGAATATCACAAGTTCATGACCCAGCATAAGCTTTTCATCCTCTGCGTTTGAAGATTCCTTGCTGATATAAGCCCAAAGAATGTCCTTCACCGGCAGAGTATTAAGCACCATGTGCCTTGTAAAAATCAGTTGTCCGTCTTCCACACGAATCCTGCCAAATTTCATGTCTCATTCTCCTGTATAATAAGTGCCCGCTTTCTGATCTTATCTTATCATATATCTTATATCATATAACGTATCCTGCCTTACTTCAAATACTTTTTTTAACCAAAATAAGCAAGTCCCCTCCTTCATAAAGCGCGGAGCTTTTAAGAAAGGATCGGGGGACTTGCTTATGTCATTACCTTTAACCACGCAAAAAACAGACGCTCTGCATTCAATCCAACGGGCATAAATTCCCCGGGTCCGGCTAAAGCATCTGCCTTTCACGTATATTATTCAATTGTCGGAAAGAGAAGCTGCTTATTTATGCAACCGCCCATTTTTTCAGTGTATTACGGAACTCCTGATCCTCACCGTGGCATTTCACGGTAAGCGCATGTGCCAGATCCATTCCAAGTATTCCCATGATCGATTTGGCATCCACAATAATGCGGCCATAGCTGATATCGATATCAAAATCACATTTGCTTGCCGCGTCCACAAACTCCCGTACGTCCTCGGGCTGACTGAATCTGATCTTCTGAAGCATATGCATGATCCTTTCTGAAAAACAAGTTTCCTGTTAAGTGTTTGCCAACCCTTTTATAATCTCTCTTCCAATTGACCACATTATCAACGTTAAAACCGCTTTTGTCAACCGCTTATTTTAAGCATGAAATGTGGCAACAGTTTACACAACGGGCAAATTTCACAAAAAATCGTGCTTTCGGTCAGAATGACATGTTCAAAACTTCCGGCCTCTTTTTTCTTCATTGCTTATTTAAGCATAAATGAATTCATTTCAAGCAACGAAAACCAACTATTTTCGTCAGTTATCGTTCGTCATTATGTACAAAGCCGGAATCAGATTACGAACTTCCGGTTCATCGAAAACTTTTTACCCAATTCAGCAAAGAGCCTTTATGGGTATTCTCCGTAATGTCCCTGTACATACGGTCCGTCACCGGTCCGTTCTTTTTCATTTTCTCATAGATCGCCTTCTGCAGCTCCTCCACCGACATCTCTTCATACGGTTTATCCGCCTGCAGTACGATCTGATCAAGCGTTTGCTCCGCAGATTCAGCCGTATCTTCGCCCGGTTCCTCCTTTTCAGGCTGCGTCTCGATCACAGGAGCGACCGTCAGCGGTTCGATCGCCTGTTCCGGTTCTCCGCACTCAGCCCTGCCTGCGGCAGACACCAGGATATCTCCCGAATTACCCTGCAGTTCAAGCTCCATCCTTCCGCCCGTCACTGTCACTTCGCGTCCCGACAGGACTCCGGTGTAAGAACCGGCCTCGGCAGGGAAGGACAGGCAGAAACGGTTATCGTCATTGTTTACCGCCACAATGACCTTCTGCTCAGGAAGCTCTCTTGCAAAAGCATACTGCCGTGTAGTCAGGAATAATTCTCTGTAACTTCCGTAAGAGAGCGCCTTAAGCTCGCTTCGTACTTTTCCCATCCTGCTGACAATATCCACACACCATTTTCTTTCATACTCATCCGTAAAGTCAGAAAGATTCAGTGCCGGGCGAATTTCGTTATCCGGGCCTCCCCGCCATTTTCTGCCATCGATTCCAAACTCCGAACCATAATATATGGAAGGAATTCCCGGCAGTGTATAGAGCAGGATATGCACAGGGAAAAAGTGCGCCTTGTTGGCAAGCTTGGTATAAATTCTCTCTACATCATGATTGTCCACGAAATTGTAAAGTTTAAGTCCGCCGGCCATATCATTAAGACGCTTCACGGTATGCGCGATCTCAAAATAATTGTGATCGTTATGTCCGGAATACAGCGCTTTATGGAGAGAATAATTGGTGACAGAATGAAGCGTCTCCGAATTGGCCCACCTGGAGTACTCCCCGTGAATGACTTCTCCCATCAGCCAGAAATCCGGCTTGACCGTGTTTGCGGTCTGACGCAGCAGCCGCATAAACCCAAAGTCGAGCACATCGGCGGCATCCAGCCTGATACCGTCGACATCGAATTCCGAAACCCAGAATCTGATCACGTCGCAGATGTAGTTCTGCACCTCGGGATTTCTCTGGTTGAGTTTTACCAGCAGATTGTATCCGCCCCAGTTGTCATAGGAAAAACCGTCATTGTATTCGTTGTTTCCCCAGAAGTTGACGTTGCAGTACCAGTCTTTATACCGGGAATTCTCGCGATTCTCCTTGATATCCTTAAAGGCAAAGAAATCCCTTCCGGTATGGTTAAAAACGCCGTCGAAAATGACACGAAGCCCCGCTTTGTGACATTCTTCGACAAAATTCTTCAGATCTTCGTTTGTCCCCAGCCTGCTGTCGAGCTTTTTGTAGTCCGTCGTTTCGTACCCATGGCCTACCGACTCGAACAGCGGTCCGATATAAATCGCGTTGCACCCGATCTCCTTAATATGTGCTATCCACGGGATCAGCGTGTTCAGCCTGTGTTCCGGTTCCCCGTAGGCATTCTGCGCCGGGGCTCCTGTGAGCCCCAGCGGATAAATGTGATAAAAAATGGCTTCATCATACCAGGCCATATTCGATGTTTCTCCTCTCACTGCCCTCGACAACTGTTACGGTGGCATTTTTCAGCGGTTTCCCGGCAGTAACAACGACCTTGCCGTCTTTCAGCTCAGCCGTAATTGTGTTCACAATGTTCCCCGCCGTATCAGGAATGCGGCACACCGCCTTTTCGCCTTCCTTCGGCTGATAATACGTAACAGTAACCCCGTCAGCATAATCATAATCCGGCTTATCCGAAACCGCACCTGTGGCGATCAGCGAATTCTCCTTCACAAAAAGAGGAAGTGAGAAGTAATCGTAGCTTTCGCGATACCAGCGCCCGCCTTCCTTCACTTCGCCGGAAATCAGATGTGTCCAGGTTCCTTCGGGAAGATAATACTCTGCAACGCTGTCCTCGCGGAGGACCGGAGCCACCAGAAGCGAATCTCCCAGCATATACTGTCTGTCAAGATACGTACAGGCCGGGTCATCCTGATACTCAAACACCATCGGACGCATCACCGGTGTTCCCTCTTCATGCGCCTCGACAGATTTGGAATAAAGGTACGGCATCAGTCTGCATTTCAGCTTAGTGAAAAATCTGACCACATCGCAGGCCTCATCATCAAAGAGCCACGGCACACGATAGCTGCCCGAACCGTGCAGGCGGCTGTGCGTGGAAAGAAGGCCAAACGCAGCCCACCTCTTGTAGAGGTCAGGTGTGGCCGTGTTCTCAAATCCCGAAATATCATGGCTCCAGAAAGAGAAGCCGCTCATCGCAAAGGAAAGTCCTCCGCGGATCGTTTCTGCCATGGAAGGATAGCTTGCAAAGCAGTCTCCGCCCCAGTGTACAGGGAACTGCTGTCCGCCGGCCGTCGCGCTCCTCGCAAACAGCACAGCTTCTTTCTCTCCCTTCACTTCCTTCAGCAGCTCAAACACTGCCTTATTATATAGGAAGGTATAGTAATTGTGCATAGCGTAAGGATCGCTGCCGTCATAGTAGCTGACATCCACCGGGATCCTCTCACCAAAGTCTGTCTTAAAGCAGTCCACCCCCGCATCAAGCACGGTGCGGAGCTTGTCCTGATACCAGCGTACAGCATCCGGGTTGGTAAAATCGACCACACCCATGCCGGCCTGCCAGTTGTCCGTCTGCCAGATACCTCTGCCGTCGGCACGTTTCAGCAGATAACCCTTCTCGGCGCCTTCTCTGAAGAAATCATTGCCCTGAGCAACATATGGATTGATCCAGCAGCAGATCTTGAGGCCCTTCTCATGATACCTGCGGATGGTTCCCTTAATGTCCGGGAAGCACTCCTTGTCCCACTCAAAATCGCACCAGTGAAACGCCGGCATCCAGAAACAGTCAAAATGAAATACGCTGAGCGGGATATCGCGCTCCAGCATGCCGTCGATAAACGAACTCGTGGTCGCCTCGTCATAATTGGTCGTAAACGAAGTCGAAAGCCAAAGGCCGAAGGACCATGCCGGCGGCAGCGCCGGACGGCCGGTGAGCCCGGTATAGTTCTTCAAGATCTCTTTGTGTGAAGGACCATAGAAGAAATAATACGAAAGCTTCTCTCCGGGCACAGAGAACCCTACGTTCTCCACCTTCTCGCTCGCCACTTCATAGGAGACATTGTCTGTGGAATCCACAAAAACACCGTATCCCCTGTTGGTCATATAGAACGGAATACTCTTGTAGGCGATCTGCGAAGAAGTACCGCCATCCTCGTTCCAGGTATCGATGGACTGCCCGTTCTTGACAAAAGCAGAAAATCTCTCTCCGAAACCATACACGCACTCTCCCACCGAGAGAGAAAGTTCATTGAGCATATACGGCTCATACTCTTCACACAGATACTTTGCATCCGCATGCATCGGAACCGGCTTCCTGTCCCAGCGCATCAGGCCAAGGTTTCGGAATCCGCAGGAAGTAAGCACCTTCCCGTCCGCTTCAAAGCGATAACCGAAGGGCTTTTTATTCACGACAACTTTGAGAAGGCCCGTGTCCATCACAGCCTCATTTTCACTCTCCGTTATCACCGCGTCGGTAAACGTCTCATTCTTCTCAAAAGAAGGCTGATGCCCGTCATAAGCCTCATAATGCCAGGCTTTTACCGAGACGGTTCTGTCTCCCAATGCCCTGAACTCCAGCGTGATCGTCCCCAGGTTGAGCGTAGCCCCTCTGCCCGGCACACTGCCGCAGGGAGCAAGAACTCTCATTCCCCCGGGTATCTTCTCCACACTGTAAACTTCCGCAGCAAAAAGTCCGTTGGCCCTCTCATTCCTGAGCCAATATCCTTCCGTAAATTTCATCACTATTCCTCCCGGATAAAAAAAGCAGGCCGTATTTCACATCATCGGCCCCTTTAGTATACATTTAACTTAACATTTTATCAACCTGCACATTCACGATCTCTCCACCTCATTCTCCTTATACGAAAAACAGCTGCCGCAATGCGACAGCCGTTTTTCGTATAAGGAGGATCAGCCTTTAACGCCACCTGCAGCTACTCCACCTACAATGAATCTGGAGAGTATCAGATAGACAACGACCACAGGCAGGATCGAGAACACGATCATAGCATACACCTGGCCCATATCGAATTTGAGGAAATCCGCAGAACGCAGGGTAGCAAGCAGGATCGGGAGTGTCTTGACGCTGTCCTTGTGAAGGATCAGGGCCGGTGTGAAGTAGTTATTCCAGGAACTTACAAACGTAAAGATCATCTGTACCGCGATAGCCGGCTTCATCAGAGGAAGCACGATCGAATTGAAGGTGTGAAACTCTCCCGAGCCGTCGATACGCGCCGCTTCGATGAGCGACAGCGGCAGATTGCTTTCCATATACTGTTTCAGATAATAGAACGTCACAGGTGCGGCGATCGCCGGGACAATAAGCGGGACAAAATTATCCTCCAGCTTCATTCCCTGAACCAATTTGATAAAACCAAGAGCAGTTACCTGCGTCGGGATCATCATGATCATGAGGATGAATGTAAAGACAAATTTCTTTCCTCTGAAGTCATAAGCATGGATCGCATACGCGGTCATCGTAGAGAAGTACGTGCTGAGAATTGCAGTAAATGCTGCAATGATCACGCTGTTTCTCAGTCCTGTAAGGACAGGAATCGTCCCGTGGAAAAGGTTGCTCATGTTATCAAAGAAATGTGTACTCGGAATCGGAGTAAATCCTCTGGTCAGCTCGCCTTTCGAACGTGTTGCATTTACGATCAGGACATAGAACCAGAAAAGGCAGAGGAACACAATAAAGATCAGGACGATATAAGCAATCGCACGTCTGACGCCTATGCCGAGGCCTTTCTCTTTTTCATTCTGATTGTTCATTTTGCTATCCTCCTCTTTACTTTTCGTTTGAAGCCGTAAACTTGAAAACAATAATACTAAGCACACCGGTGATGATGAACATCAGCACAGAAAGAGCTCCGGCCATACCATAGTTACGGTTAAACAGATGTTTGTTGAGGAACATGATCAGGGTCATTGTGCTTCTCATCGGATCGCCGCTTCCGTTCGTCAGGATCTGCGGAACATCGAACATCTGAAGACCGCCGATAAGCGATGTTACCATAACATACACAAGGATCGGACGAAGAAGCGGAAGTGTGATCTTGAAGAAGATCTGTGTCGCTGTAGCCCCGTCAACCTCAGCTGCCTCAAAAAGAGAAGTATCAATGCCAAGCATACCTGCCAGAAGAAGGATCGTCGTGTTTCCAAACCACATCAGGAAGTTCATAAAAGCCACCAGTGTTCTTGCGCTCCAGGTATTGCTCATGAACTTGAACGGCTGACTGATCCATCCGAGACTCATCAGAATGTTATTGATGGGGCCGCCATCGGAAAACAGGGTGAAGAACAGCATTGCGAAAGCGGCAGCCATGATCAGGTTCGGCAGATAAATGACTGTCTTAAAGAACTGCTGAAATCGCAGTCTGAGCGAAGGATCGGAAAACCACGCGCCCAGGATCAGCGAAACGATGATCTGGGGAACAAATCCCATGATCCACATGATCATGGTGTTCTTGAAATAGATTCCAAGATCGCCGTCCGAAAGAAGTTTCGCATAGTTTCCAAAGCCCACAAAATTCGGTCCGACGAAAGAGAGTCCCGAACGATAGTGTTCAAAGAAGCTGTTGTAGATCGTTGTTGCAAGAGGGATCAATTGAAAAATCACATAGACTACAAAAAAGGGAATAAGAAAGATCAGGCCCCATTTGTTGTATCTGACTGCTTTCTTATTATTCACAGATCGATTCATTACCTTACCTCCGGTATATCGTTTACATGCAAAGCTCGCAGCATATCTTTAATTCATAACAAGTCCCTTAAACACTCTTTCTTGTCCAAAGGAGTCCTGCATGCGCAGGCTTAAAAAGCTGATGCCAACTCTGCATGGCATCAAGGACTGACCAAACTATGTCGGTTAATAAAAGGCGCCGTGCCTGCCGCGCAGGCACAGCGCCTCCAGGTTATTCATCCTGCATAATCAGTGAATGAATCATCTTCCAATTAGTATGTAAGCTCCGGATATTTCTCAACAACTGCTTTGTAGAACTGATCCAGTGCTTCTTCATAGGTAGCATTGCCTTCGAAGTAGTTCTTCATAGCTGCCTGGAACTCTTCGTTGCAGCCCTGGTCATAGTTGCTCATGTTGGACAGGTCGATCTTGTCAGCGCCTGCGCAGAACATAGCAAGCGGGTTCTGGCCGCCAAGGATCGGGAATGCAAAGCTCTCATCCTCTGCTGCTGCTTCCATAGCCGGTTTGTTGTTTACGAAATCGCTGTCAGCTTTAACGATATCTGTCATGATCTCTTCGTTGGTGGTAAGAGCTCTCATGATATCAGCAACGAGTGTCGGGTTGTCTGTGCCTTTTGCTGCGCAGATCCAGGTGCCGCCCCAGTAGAAGCCCTGCGGTCCTTCAACAGCGCCCCAGCCGCCAAGGTTAGCGATGGAACCTTCGGTATCAGCAGCCATGGAGAAGTTGATCAGCCAAGCCGGTCCAAAGTAGCAGAATACTTTTCCGTCCGGATAGAAGCCTTTGCTCCAGTCATCAGACCAAAGCTCTGCGGTTGTGGTCTCGCCTGCGTCTACAAGTGCCTTGGAGTCGTCAACCCATTTTTTCATGTTATCGTCAACAACGATCTTGCCGTCCTGTACCCACGGAGCGGAAACATTGTTGGAATATACACGATATGTATCGTTAACGGTTGATACGATATTGTAGCCTGCTTCTTTCAGCTCTGCAGCTGTTGCATTGAAGGTATCCCAGTCAGCAACCTTAGCCTGTACGGTTTCGGGAGCGTCATCGCCGAATACTTCTTTTGCAGCCTCACGGTTGTAAATCAGAACGCCCGGGCAGCCCTGCCAAGAAACACCGCGGAGAACTCCGTTTCCATCTGTTACAACGTCTTTTGTATACTGATACTGATTTGCCAGCTCTTCATCGGTGATTCCCAGATCAGCGATCGGAACAGTAACCTCAACATCGGAATTCACATATTTAAGTGCATAGTCAGCCTCGACCAGGAAAAGGTCTACCTTGCTGTCAGCGTCTGCATTCTCGTTCTCCGGAAGAACTGTGTCCAGATTGTTCTGATATGCATTATCATCAGTAGGTGTGATGGTCCATTTTACTGTAACGTCACCGATCTTACCTGTGGTTGCGTCTACTTCTTCATATCCCGGATAGTGATCTGTCAGACGGGTCTTGAACTCTTCGTTCCAGCACTGGATATTAAGAACAGAACCTTCTGCTGCAGCGTCTTCAGCCATAGCCGGAACTGCTGCCATGCCCATGATCATGGATGCTACCATAATACCGCTCAACACTTTTTTCATCATTTGTTTTTTCCTCCTGATAAATTTTTGCTTATCTGTCAAACCGTTTCCGGTTATAACATACTTAGTGAATGTCTCTTACGGAAGTCCCTTTGAAAAGGACTCCGTCGACCGTAAACCTGTCGATCACCGCAAGCCGCGGAAATTCGATCAATTCGATAAGTTTTTCAGCGGCTATCCTTCCGATAGCCTCTGTGTCCTGACACATGGTGGTCAGTTTTGGTTCGAGTATCCTTGCAGCCATGATGCCATCATAGCCTACTATGGAAATATCATCAGGTATCCTGAGCCCTCTCTCCCTGATCTCGTTGAATCCCCCGAATGCCGAATAATCGTCGGGGAACAGGATGCAGGTAGGGGGATCGTGCAGATCCAGCAGGTAACCTGTTTCGTCTGCAGCTCTGTCCGCGTCGCGATAAGGAGCTGTTCGTATATACTCCTCCGGGATGCGAAGCCCGAGGCTGTGCGCCGTTCTGTAGAAACTCGAGACTCTCGTCCGTGTTACCGTAGAATCTTCTCCATGAATATAGGCGATCTTTCGATGGCCTTTTTCATAGACATATTCGACAAGCCGTTCCATGCCCAGCGCATTGTTGGACATCACCGCTATTCGCCCGTCAAATACATGATCGATCGTCACCAGCGGAATCTCGGACCTCACAAGTTCCTGGATCTCTGCAGAATAGAAATCAACACAGGCGGCAACGACTCCATCTACTCCCCGGTAGCGGCAATGTTCAACATAGTTCATACTTCTGCCGGAGTTTTTTCCTATAGTAAATGTGATGTCATAGCCTTTTTCCTGAGCTTTTTTTCTAAAGCCTTCCAGTACATGATTGAAATAATCATGAGTCAGTCCGCTAAGCGCCTCGTCTACAAACAGAACTCCCAGATTGTAACTTCGTTTTGTCTTCAACGTCCTGGCCGAGGAATTCGGCAGGTAGCCCATTTCCGAAGCTGTCTGCAGGATCAGGTTTTTTGTTTCGACTCCGATATCCGAATAATTGTTCAGTGCTTTGCTGACAGTAGCAATGGAAACATTGCATTTCTCAGCGATATCTCTCATTGAAGCCATAGCAGCTCTCCTGTCTTACCAATAAAGAATCCTGATAAACATTCGTAATCGTTTTCGTAACTGTATAGTAAATCATATTGCATTGTTTTTCAAGTGTTTTTAACGGAAAATTGTACGAAATTAATATTTTCGCCTTTTTGCACATTCATATCTCGTTCACATTTGGTTCGTTTTGTACTGTTTTCAGTGTTTTTCGATGCTTTTTTCGAAACTTTTCGTTTCAGTTTCCGTTTATTTTCGAAACTCAGCTGCTTTTTCGACACCGGTCGGAGCGATCCTCCATGTTTTTCGCTTTTCATCCCATAAAAAGGTGTTCGCAGGGATATATTAATATTAGAAAAAAAGACAAAAACAGTTGATTTCGCGGAGGATATTCGATATACTGAAGCGGAGTAGAGTCTTTATGCCTCCTGTTTCGATAATTCATTTCTAAATCGTTTTCGCACTCATACCATTCTTTCGTCTATTATATAAGGAGGAAAATTATGAAATTCGGCCGTTTTGACGATATTTCCAAAGAATATGTCATCACAACCCCTGACACTCCACTGCCCTGGATCAACTATCTGGGCACGGAAGACTTCTTCACCCTGATCTCCAACACATGCGGCGGTTACAGTTTTTACAAAGATGCCAAGCTCCGCAGGATCACCAGATATCGTTACAATGAAATCCCGGTAGACTCCAACGGAAAATATTACTATATTAATGACGGAGGAGAAATCTGGAACCCCGGCACCATGCCGAGCAAGACTCCTCTCGACGCGTATGAATGCCGCCATGGCATGGGCTACAGCCGCTTCCACGGAGAGAAAAACGGGCTGGCCGCCGATCTTCTTGCCTTTGTCCCGATCGATGCCACCTGCGAGATAAACAGACTCACACTTACCAATAATTCAGAAAGCAAAAAGGATTTCTCTGTATTTTCTTATGTAGAGTTCTGCCTTTGGAACACCATAGATGACAGCACCAACTTCCAGCGTAACCTTTCCATCGGAGAGGTCGAGATCGAAGGAAGCACGATCTACCACAAGACAGAGTACCGCGAGCGCCGCAATCACTACAGCTTTTTCACCGTGAACGCGGACATCGACGGCTATGACACCAGCCGTGATGCTTTCCTGGGCCTTCGCAATTCCAATGCTTTCCCGGATGCCGTTAAGGAAAACAAGGCTCGCAACTCCGTAGCCAGCGGATGGTATCCGATCGCAAGCCAGCAGATCAATGTCAGCCTGAATCCCGGTGAATCCAAAGAGTTCGTGTTCATCCTCGGCTACTGCGAAAATCCGAAAGACAAAAAGTTCATCGCTCCCAATGTGATTCGCAAAGACGGTGCGCACGAGATCATCTCCCGCTTCTCTACCTCGGAGCAGGTAGCAGATGCGTTCTCAAAACTGAACGCTTACTGGGATGGCCTTCTCTCCCGCTTCGGCGTAAAGAGCGAAAACGAGCATGTCAATCGTATGGCAAACATCTGGAATCAGTATCAGTGTATGGTCACCTTCAACATGTCCCGTTCCGCTTCGTACTATGAGTCGGGAACCGGCCGCGGCATGGGCTTCCGTGATTCCTGCCAGGATCTTCTGGGATTTGTACATCTGATTCCCGAAAGAGCACGCGAAAGGATCATTGATATCGCTTCCACGCAGTTCGAGGACGGCTCCGCTTATCATCAGTATCAGCCGCTCACCAAGAAGGGCAACCTCGATATCGGCAGCGGATTCAATGATGACCCGCTCTGGCTGATCGCAGCGGTCAGTGCATACCTCAAAGAGACCGGCGATTTCAGCATTCTGGATGAATCGGTTCCGTTCGACAACAAAGAAGAGCTGGCTCAGCCTTTATATGAGCACCTGAACCGCTCCTTCACCTACATCAACACTCATCTCGGCCCGCACAAGCTTCCTCTGATCGGACGTGCAGACTGGAATGACTGCCTGAACCTCAACTGCTTCTCCGAAGAACCCGG
>CAMNGN010000009.1 GCA_946538475.1 uncultured Blautia sp. | reverse complement strand
GATCCGCGGGTCTATCAGACGACCGTGAAGGAGTTTATCAAGGATAAAAAAGGCAGTGTTAAGGAAGCTGTGGTGGTTTCGCTTACACCTGAGAAGGATGAGAAGACCGGACGCATCATAATGGCAGAGGTGCCGGGGTCGGAGAAGAAGATGAAGGCGCAGCTGGTTCTTATCGCGGCAGGCTTTCTGGGGAGTGAGGCTTATGTGGCGGAGAGCTTCGGCGTGGAGCGGGACAGCCGCACGAATGTGAAGACTGAACCGGGAGAGTTCGCGGCTTCTGCTGAGAAGATCTATGTGGCCGGGGATATGCATCTGGGGCAGTCGCTGGTCGTGCGGGCCATCGCGGAGGGACGGAATGCGGCGAGGGCGGTCGATAAGGATCTGATGGGGTATACGATACTGTGAATAGTAACGTTTATTTGTGTAAACTTGTGGTCTGAAAGCAGTCCCTAACGTCCCTGACGTGATCTTATTTCTCGTGGGGGACAGTTGAATGATGGCGTTTCCCGATGCGAGATTTGAAAACCAACCCGGATGATGAACAATAGGGATGACGCGTGAAATTTTATTAATTCGGGCTTTTGACCATGAAATCAGGAACTTTTTCACAGGAGGCAATCGAGAATGGCAAAGTACATATTTGTGACAGGTGGCGTGGTGTCCGGGTTAGGAAAAGGAATCACAGCGGCTTCGCTCGGAAGGCTTCTGAAAGCCAGAGGCCTTCATGTAGCGGCACAGAAGCTGGACCCTTACATCAATGTGGATCCGGGGACGATGAGTCCGTACCAGCACGGCGAGGTTTACGTAACCGAGGACGGTGCGGAGACGGACCTGGATCTGGGACATTACGAGCGTTTTATCGATGAAGATCTGAACAGGTATTCCAATCTGACGTCCGGAAAGGTATACTGGAATGTGTTGAATAAAGAGCGCAGGGGTGAATATTTAGGCTCCACGGTGCAGGTTATACCGCATATCACGAATGAGATCAAGGAGTTTGTGTATCGCACTGCGCATGAGACCGGGGCCGATGTGGTGATCACCGAGATCGGCGGGACGATCGGCGATATCGAGTCGCAGCCGTTTTTGGAGGCGGTCAGGCAGATTTCGCTGGAGATCGGCCGCGAGAACAGCCTGTTTGTCCACGTGACGCTGGTTCCTTATCTGCATGGCTCATGCGAGCACAAATCCAAGCCGACCCAGCATTCGGTGAAGGAACTGCAGGGGATGGGCATCAAGCCGGACATCATTGTCCTGCGGTGCAATGAGCCGCTTGAGGAGAGCATCTTCCGCAAGATATCCATGTTCTGCAATGTGAAGGAAGACTGCGTCATCGAGAACAGAACGCTGGAGAGCCTGTACGAGGCGCCGCTTATGCTGGAGCAGTCGGGATTTTCGGAGGTCGTTTGCAGGGAACTTGGCATTTCTGCCCCGGCTCCCGATCTGCGGGAGTGGACCGATCTGGTGAATCGGATTCACGGCAGAAAAGGAGAGGTGACCATCGGACTTGTGGGCAAATATGTGCAGCTTCATGATGCGTATCTCTCCGTGGCGGAGGCTCTTGCTCACGCGGGGTTTGCTTTGGATACGCATGTGAGGATCGAGTGGATCGATTCGGAAGAGATCACTGCGGAAAACTACAGGGAGATGCTGGCTTCGGTCTCGGGGATCCTTGTGC
Organism: uncultured Blautia sp.; assembly: GCA_946538475.1. GTDB lineage: Bacteria > Bacillota > Clostridia > Lachnospirales > Lachnospiraceae > Blautia_A. Next base: position 22,635 of record CAMNGN010000009.1, on the reverse strand, counting down.
CCGGCGGCTTTGGAGATCGGGGAATTGAAGGGATGATATTGGCTGCGAAATATGCGCGGGAATCGAAGGTTCCTTATCTGGGGATATGCCTGGGTATGCAGATCGCGGTGATCGAGTTTGCGCGGAATGTGGCCGGAATCGCGGATGCGTGCTCGGGGGAGTTTCACAATGCTTCGGAGCATAAGGTGATCGATTTTATGCCGGGGCAGTCCGACGAGGTGGAAAAGGGCGGGACGCTTCGGCTGGGCGCTTATCCGTGCTGTATTGCGCCGGGGACGCTGATGGAGAAGTGCTACGGTGCGAAGGAGATCAGCGAGAGACACAGGCACAGATATGAGTTTAATAATGAATACAGGGAACGGCTGAGTGAGGCGGGGCTTGTGATCTCGGGCGTTTCGCCGGACGGGAAGCTGGTGGAGACCGTGGAGATAGCAGGGCATCCATTCTTTCTGGGGGTGCAGTATCATCCAGAGTTCAAGTCAAGGCCGAACAGGCCGCATCCGGTGTTCAGGGAGTTTGTGAGGGCAAGCAAAAATGGATTATACAGTTGATGAAGTAATGAAATATATCGAAGATGAGGATGCCGCGTTTATCCGCCTGGCGTTCAGAGATGCGTTCGGCGTGCAGAAGAATATATCGGTCATGCCGGGAGAAATCAGGAAGGTGTTTGAGAACGGGGCGCCGATCAATGCGCGGGCGATCGCCGGGTTTGAGGACTGCCCCTATGCATCGCTTTTGCTAAAGCCTGATGCGTCGACCATCGCAGTTCTGCCGTGGAGGCCGGACAGCGGCAGGGTGCTCCGCATGTACTGTGACGTGTATACGCCCGACGGCGAGGAGTATCCTTCAGACACAAGAGCGATCCTTAAAAGAGCCGTGGAAAAGGCCAAGGCAGCCGGGATCGAATTCCGGTTTGGCACCGAGACGGAATTTTATCTGTTTAAGAAGGACGACGAGGGAAATCCGACGAAAATTCCCTATGACAACGCCGGCTACATGGATATGGCTCCGCTGGACAGATGCGAGAATGTGCGGCGTGAGATATGCCTTACCATCGAGAGGATGGGCCTCACGCCGGAAAGGTCGCATCACGAGCGCGGGCCGGGGCAGAATGAGATCGATTTTCACTATGGAAAGCCGCTCAAGGCCGCCGATCAGATGACGACTTTCAAGATGGTCGTTTCCAATGTGGCCGATCGCTGCGGCCTGGTCGCGGATTTTTCGCCCATGCCGCTCGCGGATAAACCCGGAAATGGATATCATATGAATATTTATGCCGTGGACGGAGAAGGAAACGATGTAGCGCGTTATGCCGCTGCGGGTATTATGGACAAGATCCGTGACATTACACTGTTCCTGAATCCGACAGAGGCTTCGTACTCGAGATTTGGCATGGATACTGCGCCTGACAGGGTGAACTGGTCTAGTGCCGGAAAGTCTGAGCTCATATATATTGAAAACTATCGGGGAAGGACACGTGTCGAGCTGCGTTCTCCGGATGCTTCGGGCAATCCGTACCTGGTTTTTGCGCTTCTGATCCATGCGGGTCTTCTGGGAATAGAGAAAAAGATGTCTCTGCCTGCGGAGATGGACGAAAACGGTCTTCATCTTCCGAGTTCCCTGAAAGAAGCCGGAAGGCTGGCATCGGAAAGCGCGTTTATAAGAGAAATCGTGCCGGAGGGCATCCTCAGCAGATATGTAAAAGACTGACAGGGGGTAGGTTATGTCGGGCAACACAGACAGAACAGGCTCCTTACTGATCGTCACGGGATCAGAGCAGTTTGCCGTGCAGATACAGAAGGTTGCTTACCGCAAGGGTTTTTCCGCGGCCGATGTAGGCAGAAGCGCGGCAGCGGCAAGAAGACGTGTGATGGAGAGGGAGTATGATGTTATTGTGATCAATGCACCTCTGCAGGAAGAGTTCGGGCACGAGCTTGCGATGGATATGGCTGACAGAGGGGTTTCTGTCCTGATGGTCGTTCCCTCGGAGGTGTACGATAATGTGCTTGAAAATGTCACAGACTATGGGATCATGGTGCTCCAAAAACCTCTTTCCGGGAATATGGCAGACAAGGCAATCGGGTTTCTGAGAGCCATTCAAATACGGATCCGCCGTCTGAAAAAACAGGTGGCAAAGGCCGAGGAGAAGGCGGAGGAGCTCAGGGTTACCGGGAAGGCGAAGCTTCTTCTGATCGAGAAGAAGCATATGACGGAAGAGGAGGCCCATCGGTTTGTCGGGAAACAGGCGATGAACAACGGGGTTTCGCGGAGGAGGATAGCGGAGAGGATCATTGATGATCTGGAATAGGGTGGAACAGGGGCAAAGACAGGGGACGGTTCTCTGCCTTAGCTTTGACGAGACCAAAACGTCTCGATTATGAGGCTAAGACAGAGAACCGTCCCCTGTCTTTGTGTTTCACATAGCCGCAATCCTCTCCATAGCCTCAACCGTATTCTCCCTGCTCCCGAACGCAGTCAGGCGGAAGAAATGCTCCCCGTGGGGACCGAAACCGGATCCGGGAGTTCCCACCACATGTGCATTTTCAAGCAGGTGATCGAAAAATTCCCAGGAGGTCATACTGCCGGGGGTCCGAAGCCAGATATAAGGAGCATTGATCCCTCCGGAAGCTTCATAGCCGGCTTCTTTCAGACCCTCTGCGATGATTCTCGCATTCTCCATGTAATATGCGATCTGCGAACGCACCTGTCGCTGTCCTTCCTCGGAGTAGACCGCTTCGCCGGCTTTTTGAACGATATAGGGTGCTCCGTTGTATTTGGTTCCGTGGCGCCTTGCCCACAGGGAATGGAGAGAAACCCCTTCCACTGTAAGCTCCCTGGGGATAACGGTAAAGCCGAGCCTCAGCCCGGTAAAACCGGCGGTCTTTGAGAAAGAACGGAATTCGATTGCGCAGGTTTCGGCTCCTTCGCATTCATAGATACTGTGGGGCACTTCTTTTTCTGAAATGTAGGCCTCATATGCAGCGTCATACAAGATTACCGAGCCATGTTCATTGGCATAGTCTACCCAGCACTGTAGTTTGTCCTTTGTGATGACAGCTCCGGTCGGATTGTTGGGAAAACAGAGATAGATCAGATCAGGAACCTCTTCCGGTAATTCCGGCGCAAAACCGTTTTCGGCTGTACAGGGAAGATAGATCACGTTTCGAAACCGTCCGGTATCGGAGTCGTATTCTCCGGTCCGTCCGGCCATGACATTGGAATCCACATACACGGGATATACAGGGTCACACACGGCTATCGTGTTGTCTGTCCCGAAGATCTCCTGGATATTGCCGCAGTCACATTTGGCTCCATCCGATACAAAAATCTCATCCGGGGATATCTCGCATCCTCTCGACCGGTAATCGTTTTCGGCAATCGCGTTACGAAGGAAATCATACCCCAGATCAGGAGCATATCCCCTGAAAGTTTCCGCATTTCCCATCTCTTCCACCGCGCTATGAAGGGCAGTGATGACCGCAGGGGCGAGGGGCTGCGTCACATCTCCGATCCCCAGCCTTATGATCTTTGCTTCCGGGTGGGAGGCAGAATACTCCCGCACTTTTTTTCCGATGGTGGAAAAAAGATAGCTTCCCGGGAGTTTCAGATAATTCCTGTTTATTTTAGCCATGCGCGTACTCTCCTTTTCTGTAAAATAAGACAAAGGCGCATGAAGATCACCTTCAAGACGCCTTTGTCTCTATGAAGGAAATTATATTTTGTTTTAGTGACAGTGTCAAGGCTTTTTCGGACGAAGACAGGGGACGGTCCGGGATGAGTACATCCCCAAGTACTCAAAAAAGATACGTCCCCAAGTACTCATCGTTCCCACGCCTTTACTTTATAGCGCCTTTCGTGATAATATATGTAATTGATTTTCATATTATAATGAAAAAAGAAGGGACAATCTGTAAATGTACATGAAACAACTGTCGCTCGAGGAGATCCGGGAGATATATAACGATTATCTGGTGAATGATTTTCCAAAAGACGAGGTGAAGCCGCTTTCCATGATAGAAGCAGCGTACAGGCGCGGCGGTTATCTGAGCTATGGATACTATGAGGAGCCGGAGGAACTGCGGGCCTATGCTTTTTTCCTTGTCGACGGAGACAAGTATCTGCTGGATTATTATGCCGTTAGAGAGGAATATCGCGGGATGGGATTCGGCAGCAGGTTCATACGGGAGCTGGCGGAAGAAACGCTGAAGACGGTCGGCTGTGCGCTGCTGGAGATCGAAGACCCGGCATATGCGCCCGATGAGGATACAAAGGCGCTGCGTGAAAGCCGCAGGCACTTTTATATGAAGAATGGCCTCAGGGACACGGGGGCTGAGGCCACTGTGTTCGGGGTGGAATATAAGCTTCTGGAGTTCCCCGGGAAGAATTCCCACAGCCTTGAACAGATCAAGACGATCTATACGGACATATACCTTACTGCGCTAAACCGGGATTTTGTATCCCGGATGATAAAGTTGAGGTAGCGCAGCGGATTGCCGCTTACCGGTGACAAATGAATAGGAGGAGAAAATGTGGACTTCGGATTCTGACCATCATTCTCAGCAAACCCTGGAAGGGGAGGCAAAGACAAGAAACGGAATAAAGAGAATGCTGTTTGCACTGGCGTCGATCCTGGTGGAGGCAGGATTTGTCTTTGTTCAGGTTTTTCGACTGGAGGAATATTCCCTTCCGATCACCATCATATTAAGGATCGCGGCTTTTGTGCTGGTCCTTGTCATTTACAGCAAAAATGTGACAGCGAGCATGAAAATGCCCTGGATCATTCTGATTTTGCTCCTTCCGGTATTCGGGACGACTTTGTACATCATGGTCGGTATCAACCGTGGGACCAAAAAAATGAAGGATCGTTTTAAGGAGATCGATGCGAAGCTTTTTCCGCTTTTACCTGACGATACCGAGGTGAGGGATAAACTGGCGGCCGTAGATCCGGCAGCGGCGGGAATCGCTTCTTATCTGCGGAATTATTCCGGTTTCCCCCTGTGGCAGAACACCGATGTCACATATTACGACGATGCTTCTGACGGACTGGAAGCACAGCTTGCGGAGCTTCGAAAAGCAGAGAAATTTATCTTCATGGAATATCATGCCATCGAAGACAAAAGGTCCTGGAGGCGGATCGAGGATATTCTGGCCCAAAAAGCAAAAGAAGGGGTGGAAGTCCGGGTATTCTATGATGATATGGGGAGCATCGGCTTTATCACGACAGATTTTGTGAAAAAGCTCGAGAGCAAAAAGATCAGATGCCGGGTGTTCAATCCGTTTTCGCCCGGACTCAATCTGTTTCTGAACAACCGGGATCATCGAAAGATCACGGTGATCGACGGAAAGGTTGGCTTTACGGGAGGGTACAACCTCGCCGACGAATATTTTAACCTGACACATCCTTATGGACAGTGGAAGGACACAGGTATCCGTCTGGAAGGAGACGCGGTCAGGCCACTCACCATCATGTTCCTGGAAATGTGGAACGCCGGCAAAGAAAAACGGCAGCGTGAGGAAGATATGTATTTTGAAGATTATCTTCCCGATTATGAGTATCATGCAAGTCAGACCGGCTTTATTCAGCCATATGCCGACAGTCCGATGGACCATGAGCAGGTGGGCGAAGAAGTGTACATCAGCATGGTGAACAAGGCTGAGAAGTATTGCTATTTTGTCACGCCGTATCTGATCCTGACCGATGAGATGACCCATGCGCTTTCGCTGGCGGCCAAAAGAGGTGTCGATGTTCGTATCATCACTCCGGGGATCCCCGATAAGAAGCTGGTCTACAGTGTGACACGCTCTTTTTACCATGCATTGGTGATAAACGGTGTGAAGATATATGAGTGGACACCGGGCTTCTGCCACTGCAAGATGAGCGTGGCGGACGACAAGATGGCCACCTGCGGTACGATCAACCTGGATTACCGCAGCCTGTATCATCATTTTGAGAACGGCTGCTGGATGTACGATAAGGACATTGCGGTGCAGATCCGCTCGGATTTTGAGCAGATGTTCGCACAGAGCAGGGATGTGACGGAACAGTACCGCGACGGGGATGACGCATTTTTGAAAACATCGCAGCTTATTCTGCGGCTTTTCGCGGAGCTGCTGTGAAACAGGGGGACGGTTCCTCGTTCCACAAGACAGGGAACCGTCCCCTGTCTTGTGGAACGAGGAACCGTCCCCCTGTTTCACATATCCGCCAACCGTATGTTCAGCCCCGGAAACAGTGAGCAGGGAACTTTGTCTTCAAATGTGTAAAACCGGACCTGGTTCTGCGCAAAGAGATACACTATGACTCTGCGGCTCGGAGGATCGATGATCCAGTATTCCTGAACGCCTGCTTTTTTGTATTTTTCGAGTTTAAGAAGGCAGTCTACACGGGCAGAGGAGGGAGAAAGTACTTCTACGACCCAGTCAGGAGCGCCGATGCACCCGCGCTCTTCGAGTTTGTCCGGATTGCAGACGACCGTCAGGTCGGGCTCAACGTAAGTGGATTCATCTCCCATAAGATAGACTGCGAAGGGCGGAATATACACCTTGCATTTTCCGCCGTGAGAGCGGATATACGTGGCAACCTCCAGATGCATATGGCCTGCGAGTTCCTGATGTGTCTTGGTTGGAGTAGCCATATAATAGATCTGTCCATCGATCAGCTCGGCGCGAACCCCATCGGGAAGTGCATATATTTCATCGATAGTGTGGACCTTTTTTTGTACTGCATATGCAGCTCCGGAATCCTTCAAGCGGTCAGCTTTAGAAACCCGATAAAAGCCTTCGGGTGTTCTGGACAGAACATCCTCGAGCGCCCTGATTGTGGACTGCCGAGGGGCTTTTGTCTTGCCGCTGAATATTTTTTGGATCGTGGGCAGTGGTATACCCGTGAGTCCGGCCAGCTTTTCATTTGTATAACCGAGTTCTCTTTTTCTTTCCATCATTTCCCGGATGGTCATATTTATCCCTCCTTCATAAAAATGATCACAAAAAAACCATATTATTCATGAATATACCATATTAATACCATATATGAACCAAAAAGTCAATGTCCGGGCAAGGGGATCCATGTTCAAAATTGAAAATCATTTTCATTTTTATTGACAACAACAAACTCCCGCTTTATAATTGAGAACGATTCTCAAAATTGACCCATGATCGGAGGACACACGGTGTTCTGCCTGCAAAATAACCGGAGGTTATCGTGAAAAAACGGATTTCTATATTTACTGTTGTTATTGCTGTTATGATTGGCTGCGCTTTTCTGCTCCCCGGGCCGAAGAAGACCGGCGCTGAGGAAAAATCTGAGGGAGACAAGCTGCAGATCGTCGCGGCCATCTTTCCTATCTATGATTGGGTGCAGAACATTCTGGGCGAAAATCCCGGAGATGCCGAAGTAAACATGCTGCTGGACACCGGCGTGGACCTTCACAGCTACCAGCCTTCGGCGGACGATATCATGCAGATCTCTGCCTGTGATATCTTCATCTATGTGGGCGGCGAGTCCGACAAATGGGTGGAAGATGCCCTCAAAGAAGCGGTGAACAAGGACATGGTTGTGATCAATCTTCTGAACGTTCTGGGAGATCAGGTGAAAGAAGAGGAACTTATCGCCGGAATGGAAGGAGAAGAAGAGGAGGGCGAAGAGGAAGAGCCCGAATACGACGAGCATATATGGCTTTCCCTTAGAAACGCGTCTGTCCTGACAGATCACATTGCAGGCGCGATTGCGGAGGCTGATGCGGCTAATGCGGATGCCTACATGGCTAACGCGGAGGCCTACAAGGAAAAACTGGATTCTCTCGATGCGGAGTATCAGGAGGCGGTATCGGCGGCAGAAAAGGACACGCTGCTCTTTGGAGACCGTTTCCCGTTCAGATACATGACCGACGATTATGGCCTTTCCTATTTCGCGGCGTTCCCGGGCTGCTCTGCCGAGACGGAGGCCAGCTTCGAGACCATCGTGTTCCTCGCGGATAAAGTGAATGAGTTGTCCCTCAGTTCTATTCTGACGATCGAGGGAAGCGACCACAAAATTGCGGAGACGATACGTGAGAGTACGAAGTCCCGCGACCAGCAGATTTTGACGATGAATTCCATGCAGTCGACAACTTTGGAGGATGCGCAGGAAGGTACCTCGTATCTTTCCATTATGAAGGATAATCTCGAGGTGCTGAAAGAAGCGCTTAAATAAAGGAGAAAAGATGCGAGTTTTTGTAGCCATCACATTATCGGATGAATTGAAGAAGACCATCACAGGAACCCTGCATGACCTGAAACAGAAAGGCATAAAGGGAAACTATGTTCCTGTGCAGAACCTGCACCTGACGCTCGCATTTATCGGCGAGACCGACAAGCCGGGAGCCGTGAAAGAAGCCCTCAAGAATGTTTCGTTCAAGCCCTTCAGGCTTTCACTCTCCGACATGGGAACATTTGGGGATGTCCTGTGGGCCGGCGTGAAAGGCAATCAGGGGCTGTCGGCAGCGGCGAAGTCGGTGCGTGATGCGCTGGACGCGGCCGGTATAGCGTACGATCGTCAGAAGTTTGTTCCTCACATCACCCTCGTCCGCAAGGCTGCAGGAAATTGGAAGCAGATTACTGCGCCGAAGGGCGAGATGACGGTGACAAAGATTTCGCTGATGAAGTCTGCGGAAAAAAACGGAAAGCCGGTCTACACGGAACTGTAAATGTAACCGATCCGAAGCGGAGTTAAAGTGATTGGTAAGAAACAAAACGGGTTGCCGTATGGTGCTTAAGCGTAAGAGAGAAGCACGGCGCCGGCTGTTATCTATATAAGGAGAGAATGAATGTTTCGTGAAATGATGCGCATCAGGCAGCAGCTGCCGCAGGAAGAATGTATCGAGATCTTAAAGAAGGAGCCGAGAGGCGTGCTTTCCGTCCTTGGCGATGACGGCTATCCCTATGGAATGCCGATCAACCAGTTTTACTGCGAAGAGGATGGAAAGATCTATTTCCACAGCGGCAAAAAAGGACATAAGGTAGATGCGATAAAGCGCTGCGATAAAGCTTCCTTCTGTGTGTATGATCAGGGCTATAGGCGCGAAGGTGAGTGGGCGTTGAATATCCGGAGTGTGATCGTGTTTGGCAGGATAGAGATCATCGAGGATACCGAGAAAGTGTACGAGATGTCCCGCCGCCTGAGCCGCAAGTTTACGGACGATGAGGCTTATATTGAACATGAGATCATCAAATCCGGGCCGCGTACATTGATGTTCGCGCTGGTGCCGGAGCATATGACAGGAAAATTGGTGAATGAGGCGTAAAAACACGTTGAATAATAGGTTTTACAAATTAACAAGTGCAATTATAGCTGCAGGAACACTGTTTTTTTCAAACACGGCTTTTGCCGACAATACAGAAATTATCATCCAGGCGCACGCAGGCGCTGCTCTTTTTGCGCCGGAGAACACAGCTGCCGCTTTTGAGAAAGCCGCGGAGCTCGGCGCGACCGGTGTCGAGACAGATTTGCGGATGACAAAGGATCCGGAGATCGTCATCCACCATGATGGCGAGATCGATCTGACGTCCAATGGGAAGGGCATTATTTCTGAGATGACGCTTTCCGAACTGAAGGAGCTGGATTTTGGCTCGTGGTTCGGTCCCGAGTACGCGGGAGAACACATTCTGACACTCGAAGAGTTTCTCACGGAGGCCCGGGAGCTGGAATTTGAATCGGTCAATCTTGAACTCAAGCCCGTACTTATTAAGGATGAGGCCGGAAATACAGTTGACGGCAGCAAGGTATATGTGGAGACGGCCGCGGACATCATCAGAGAGTCCGGATACATCGATCACATCATGGTTACATCCTTTGATAAGGAACTTCTGAAAAGTATGAAGGAATATGCGCCTGAGATACAGGTCGGCATCCTGACTATTCCCAACCTGTCAGCGCTGGCCTTGTTTAATCTGTCGCAATTCTTTCCGGCGGATAAAGCACTGGCGGACTACGGACCGGAGGATGTCGAAAATGTCCCCGAACCGGTGATCGCGCTCATGGAAAGCTTTGGCGCAAAGGGGAAAACGCATACGGAGCTGCTGTTGGAACTCCTGCACGGGGTGGGCGCTGCCACACCTGCGGGAACAACCTGGAGCGAACTGGAGGTTTTGATTGACGAACAGGCGGATATCGCAGCTTATGTTGAGAGCCTGGATTTTCAGGTGGAGTATGTAAACTGCCACTTCAACTCCCTGACAAAGGAATTAATAGATGCTATGCATGCCGACGGCATCGGAGTATTTGCCTGGACACCGGATGAGACGTGGGAGCTCAGTAAGGTTCTGGAGCTTTCGCCGGACGGTATCGTTACAAATCGGCCGGATACGGCACTTTCGATGATCGATGAATAGATAACAAAGGAGACGATTCTCATTGTCATATGATAGTGAGAACTGTCCCCTGTCCCGGATTAACCGGTCTATCGTAACATGCAATAGAAAAATACGCAAGATTGGTGTCAGGCACCGTAAACATTGCTAAGATACAAAACTGTGAACAAAAAGGAAGGCAGGGTTCCATGCCTTCCTTTTTGTTCACAGTTTGTTCACGGTGCCTGACACCGTGACTTATTATTTTAACTTACGAGCTTTTTTCTGCACCTTCCGCTGTCTGAAGTACCCTCCGATAATACCGCCCAGGCCTTTAAAGAAAGCGATGGCGTGGCCGTTAACGATCGTGACGATGGATTCGCACATCTCCTGGCTGACCATGCCGCCGGCCATCTTGCCGATCGCCCGGAAAGGCATGTTCGTGATGAAGATGATATTCAGGTCGGGTTTGCCCTTGGCCATACTCTTGTTGAGCATATTCTGCATGATCTTTCCGATCAGGCGGGCTTTGATGCTCTTTGCATAATAAAGCTGCGCGATCGCATCGTTCATACCGAGCTCTTTTGTCCAGCTGCCGTCCGGGATCGGATGTCCGAGAAGCTTCTTAAACTCTTCGTCGGGGACGGAGAGAATGCTGCCGGATGCATAAGAGGGAAGATCGGCGATCTCGTAAGGAAGCGGCGCATCGGTCCCTGCAACGCTCACGGTTGCTTCAAGACGGATATCTGAAACGTTTGCGCCTACCAGGATCTGATATTCTCCGCCGTCGATCTCATACCGGTTCGTGCGGGTGTTGAAATAGCGGAAAGCCTTGTCGTCAAGCGGCACGGTCACTTTTTTGCTCTCGCCGGCTTTGAGGAACACTTTGGTAAAGCCCTTGAGTTCCTTCTTCGGACGGTAGATATTCGGAGCCACAGCGGATACATAGATCTGTGCGATCTCGGCACCGTCCCGGTCGCCCGTGTTGGTGATGGTGAATGTAACCTCTTTATCGGTGGCCGAAACATCACTGTATGCAAAAGTGGTGTAAGAGAGACCGAACCCGAAGGGGAAGAGGACCGGAGTGCCCACGGTATCGTAATATCTGTAGCCGACATACAGGCCTTCGCGGTACTCGACGCTGCGCTCTTTGGCCGGGAAATAAGGCCTCGAAGACACGTCGTTGTAGCTCATCGGATAGCTCTCCGAAAGCTTTCCGGAAGGATTGACATCGCCCATGATGACGCGCAGAATGGCCGCCGCGCCTGCCTGGCCGCACAGATAGCCGTGGACCATGGCCTTGCACTCATCCAGCCAGGGCATCTCGACTGCGGAGCCCGCCGCCATCACGATAACAACATTCGAGTTTGCCGCGGAGACAGCCTTCAAAAGGGAAACCTGGCTCTCGGGCAGCTTCATGTGCGGACGGTCCAGACCTTCGGACTCGGAGATCTCGTCGAGGCCAAGATACAGAAGCACCACATCGGCTTTCTTAGCCAGCGCGGCTGCATTCGCCTGCATTGTTGCATCCCCGGGGCCTACACGCGGATAGCCTTTTTCAAACCCGACCACTTCGAGTGGGAAGTATTTGATCACACCGGTGCACGAATCGAGCTTAGTCGGATTAACCACTGAGGAACCCGCGCCTTGATATCTGGGGGTCTCGGCAAAATCACCGATCACCGCCACCTTCGTGCCCGGCTTCAGCGGAAGAATATTGTCTTCATTTTTCAGGAGCACGATGCTCTGCTCGCTGGCCTTCTGTGCGATGGCATGATGCGCCTTTTTGTCGAAGCCTTTTCCTTTATATTTCTCCACAGCCTTGTGCGTGGAAAGAACCACATCGAGCAGCTCGTCCACACGGCGGTCGACCAGCTTGATGTCGATCTTGCCCTGCTTCACGGCTTTGATCAGCTGCTCCGCGGAATCACCGCCTGTAGTGGGCATCTCGAGATGAGAACCTGCCCTTACGCCTTCGACAAAGTCATTGCCCGCGCCCCAGTCAGAAACGACAAAGCCGTCGAATCCCCACTCGTCGCGCAGGATCTCCTGAAGGAGATGTTCGTTTTCGTTGGCGTAAACGCCGTTGATCTCGTTGTACGAGGACATGATGCTCTTTGCATGGCCCTCTTTTACCGCGATCTCAAATCCGGTCAGGTAGATCTCGCGGAAGGTCCGCTCATCCACCACCGAGTTGGATGCCTGGCGGCGCAGCTCGGTATTGTTGGCGGCAAAGTGCTTGGGGCAGGCCGAAACGCCGTTCTCCTGTATGCCGCGGATGTACCCCGCCGCCATTTTCCCGGCCAGATAGGGGTCTTCCGAAAAATATTCAAAGTTACGTCCGCACAGAGGACTTCTCTTGATGTTGAGCCCCGGGCCGAGAAGTACGGCTACTTCCTGGCATGCGGATTCTTCGCCAAGGCACCGCCCGATTTCCTCACCGAGAGAGGGATCCCAGGAGTTGGCGATCGTTGCGGCAGTGGGGAAGCATGTGGCGGGAACCGAACCGTTGAGGCCAAGCTGGTCACCGGCACCTTCCTGTTTGCGGACGCCGTGAGGACCGTCGGAGAGAGTGATGCTCGGAATTCCTTTGGATTTGATGCTGTAGGTGGACCAGAAATCACGGCCGGAGAGAAGATAACATTTCTGAGATAAAGAGAGTTTGGAAATAATATCTTTATGCTTCATGGTTATTTACCTTTCTTCTTGAAATCGGTAACAAAAGTATATATGAAAAGTATACATAAATTGTACAGCTAATGCAAACAGAATCGTATAAAAAGACAATAACGCAGCGGTTGTATTTCTGCTATAATTTTCTACCGGACTTTGTTGCGGCGTCTGTAGAAACATGGCAAAATCGGGATGGAATAATACAGTACGCCGGTTGCTGCGGGAGGGGAAACTATGGCAGGGAAAAATAAATATGAAATAGATATGCTGAACGGGCCGCTGATGCCCAAGATCATCACTTTTGCGCTGCCGCTTATGCTTTCCAGCGTACTGCAGCTTTTGTTCAACGCGGTGGATGTCATCGTGGTCGGAAATTTCACCGGAAGCAGTGCTCTGGCGGCGGTAGGATCGACTTCAGCTCTGATCAATATATTTACAAACCTGTTTATCGGATTGTCCATGGGGGCGAACGTACTGGCTGCGCGTAAATATGCATCCGGTGCGTACAGCGAGATGGAAAATGCGGTGCACACTGCCATCACGGTGGCACTCATCAGCGGCTTTGCGATGGTCTTTGTCGGAATCTTCTTTTCCCGCCCGGCACTGGAGCTTATGGGTACCCCTGCGGACGTCATCGACCAATCGGTCCTTTATATGAGAATCTATTTCCTTGGCATGCCGTTCTTTATGGCGTATAACTTTGGCGCTGCGATCCTGCGAGCTGTGGGCGATACAAGGCGTCCGCTGGTTTATTTGACTGTCGCAGGTGTTGTAAATGCCTGCCTTAATATGTTCCTTGTTATCGTGTTTCATCTGGGAGTAGCGGGTGTTGCCATTGCTACGGTTATCTCACAGGGAATTTCGTGTATTCTGGTTCTTCGATGCCTGATCAGGAGTGACACCGCTTATCATCTTGATATGAGAAAGCTCAGGGTGGACAAGGGAAGCCTTTTGCAGATCTTTCAGGTGGGGATCCCGGCCGGAATACAGAGCTGCGTGATCAGCTTTTCGAACGCGCTTCTGCAGTCGTCCGTCAATTCCTTTGGGTCTGTTTCGATGGCCGGTTATACCGCAGCCAACAATCTGCTGGGCTTCCTGTATATGGGAGTCAACTCTATCTCGCAGGCTGCCATGAGCTTTACCAGCCAGAATCTTGGCGCCCGCAAGTTTAAGAGGATCGACAGGATCCTTCTGGATTGTATGATCCTTGAGGTTGTTGTTCCATTGACTATGGGCGGGCTCGGGACGATCTTCGGCAGGCAGCTGCTCGGTATTTATACAACCGACCCTGATGTGGTCAAGGCGGGGATGGAGATCGTGGCGATCTCGTTTGTGCCTTATTTTCTCTGCGGGTTTATGGATATGTTCCCAGGAATGATGCGTGGCATGGGATATGCTTTCGTGCCGATGGTGCTTTCGCTTCTGGGGACCGTAGGGTCGCGAGTTGTGTGGATCCTCTTTTTCTTCCCAATGCATCGGACGCTTTGGAATCTGTTCGTGTGTTACCCGCTGTCCTGGACCGTTACTTTTGTGCTGCAGGTGGTTTGTTTTTATTTTGTGCGGAGAGTTGTGTGGCGGAAGTATGGGGCTGCGTGAAACCGTCCCCCTGTTTTACAATTTATGATTGACGTACCCGAATGAAAGTGTTATTATAATCAGGCGGCGGGAAATTTCCGCCTGAATATGGAGCATTAGCTCAGGTGGTAGAGCACTTGACTTTTAATCAAGTTGTCCGGGGTTCGAGCCCCCGATGCTTCATCAAACAGTATGGATGCACAGCTGCGGCTGTGCATCTTTGTTTTTATACATCTTTTGGTGTATCTATTTTGTGTGTCTGTATAGAAGACGTTTGGAACAGACGATGTAATTCTGTTTCATATCATGGAGATTCTGATGAGAGAGCAGCATCCTTTCCCTCCGCTTTACGATAAGAATTCAAGGGTATTGATACTCGGAAGTTTCCCCTCGGTGAAGTCCCGGGAGCAGAGGTTCTTTTACGGGCATCCGCAGAACCGGTTCTGGAAAGTGATCGCGGAGGTGTGCGGCGAGGAAGTCCCTCAGACAATTGAAGAGAAGAAAAAGCTGCTGCACGGTCACGGTATCGCGCTGTGGGATGTGATCGAGAGCTGTGAGATCACGGGCTCTTCCGACAGCAGTATCCGAAATGTGAAGGTGAACGACCTGAGGCCGATACTTCTCACGGGAGATATAAGGCAGATCTATGTGAACGGTGGTACTGCGTACAAGTATTATCACAAATATACGGAGCCGCTGCTTGGCAGAACTGCAGTCAAGCTTCCTTCCACCAGCCCGGCGAATGCTGCGTGGAGTGTTCCGCGGCTTGTTGAGGAGTGGAAGACGATTCGTGAAAACCTGGACATCAAGCCGCCGATGATCACTTTTGAGGCGGTTTATGAAATTGTGAGGAAAATTCCACGGGGAAAGGTGGCCACTTACGGTCAGATCGCTCGCATGCTGGGCAATGTAAGGTGGGCCAGGATCGTGGGTTATGCGCTGCATGATAACCCGGACGGCGAACTCACACCTTGCTACCGGGTAGTAAATAAGGAAGGAAAAGTTTCTGACGCGTTTGTGTTCGGAGGAAAAAACCGCCAGATTGAGCTCCTCGAAGCGGACGGGATCGAGATGGACGGAGAATATGTTGCGTTGGAAGTGTATCAGTGGGATGGCAGAGAATAGAACGGGCAACTCTATCCGGATGTGGAATATGATATATAAGAAATAAATCAGCCGGGCAGCAGAGAGAGACAGGACAACTGTCGGCAAAAACAGATCAGGAGGAAATGAAAATGGAAAGACACAGCTTTGCAATGAAAATCAACGAAGGCTGCATGGACGGATTCCGCACCACATTGGGCAGCGTTTGGGAGGATGTAACGGCGTTTTTGGACAGAAATGGGCTTACCAATTTCAGCCTGTGGACTGCCGCAGATTTGGTTTTCGGCTACTATGAGAGTGCAGGTGGAAAGGAATTTGCGGAGGAGGAAAAGAAGGCAGCCGCAGCATTCATCGATGCGTTTTCTCCCTTCGGCGAGTGGCTCTCAAAGCCGGGAAGCGAGATGCGCCTGATGTACCATAACTTTGGCATCGTGCGTGAAAACAAGGAGCTGATCCGCCACAGAATGTTCATGACAAAGCTCAAACCGGGCTGCGCCGAGGAATATAAGAGACGCCATGACGGGCTGATCGAACAGCGCGGCGATACCGTGGATCCCGGTCCCGACAGCAATTTCAGCATCTGGAGCGATGGAACATATATCTTTGGCTATAACGAGATTGACACAACTATGGAAAAGGAAGAGACTCCCGAAGAGCATGCTGCAACGGTAGAGTGGGAGACCAGGCAGCTGGGGATCATGGACTGGATCACTAACGACTGCGACTGGCTGACCGGCGAGATCCATGCGCAGAGCAGGAGGATTGCGTGGCATAACTGACATATGTATAATTAAGAGGTCGTCATACTAAATATTTAGCAGGCGACCTCTTTTTGAGTATTTGGTGATGTTTCGAGAGCACTGAAAAAGTAAGTCACGGGGACAGGTTCCTTGACTCATCCTGCGGTAAACCGCGGGCTGAGTCAAGGAACCTGTCCCCGTGACTCACCATACTCAATTACTGTATTTTGCCGAATACATATTGTACTGCAGCATGTAGTCTTCGGCCGAATTCCTTACAGTACGCTGATTTTCATGCATATTCATGCTCTTGTCTTCCGTGTCAAGAACGCACCCCGAAATGTTTGAGCAGTGATCTGACACGCGTCCCAGGTTTGTCAGCAGGTCTGACCAGATAAATCCGGCTGCGACGGAGCACTCTCTGTTCTGAAGACGGACAAAATGTCGGGTACGCAGATCTTCTTTGAGCTTATCAATGACCTGTTCGAGAGATTCCGTATTTCGTGCCGAACGCATATCGTCTTCCGAAAAGGCCTTGAAAGAGAGATTTAATATTTCCATAACCGCATCACAGATCAATTTATACTCTGCAACCGCATTCTCCGAAAATGTAACATCTTTATTTTGCTTTTCTTCGGCAGATTCCAGAATATTCACCGCATGGTCAGCGATGCGTTCATAATCTCCGATCAGTTTCATGTACTCTGTTGCCTTGACGTTTTCTTCTTCGCTCAGATGATGGGATGTCAGCTTGAGAAGGTACGTTCCGATGATATCTTCAAGATGATCCGTATCGTCTTCAGCTTTATGTATTTCCTGCGCCGCAGATTCATCATAATCCAGAACACAGTCAACGCTCTTCTTAAAAGCATTTATGGCTGTCTGCGCCATGGTAATAAGCACCTGCCGGCATTGGTTGAGTGCAAGGGCAGGACTTCCAAACAAACGCTCATCCAGTTTCTGTATTTCTTCGGTAACTTTTGCCTCGGGGATCAGTCTGCAGACCAGCTTCTCCAGTTTGTCCGTAAACGGGAACATCATGATCACGTTTGCCAGGCTGATCACGGAATGAAACACTGCGATCCCGAAAAGGCTTGCGGACTCTGTGAGCAATGCCGGTGCAAACACCGCCTTTACGATGCAGAATCCAACCAGCCATACCGCCGCGCCGATCACATTGAAAGTCAGATGGACAAGAGCTGCCCTCTTTGCATTTCTGTTAGCGCCGACAGAAGAAATCATTGCTGTCACGCAGGTACCGATATGCTGCCCCATCAGGATCGGAACAGCCGCGCCGTATGTGACGGCTCCGGTAGAGGCGAGTGCCTGAAGTATACCTACCGAAGCGGAACTCGACTGAATAATTGCGGTAAGTACAGCACCCGCAATGACGCCTAAAACCGGATTGGTGAATGCAAGGAATGCCTGCCGGAACCCCGGCACATCCCTAAGCCCCGAAACAGCGCCGGACATTGCATCCATGCCAAACATCAGTGTTGCGAACCCGAGCAGGATCATGCCGGTATCTTTTCGCTTATTGTCCTTTGACATCATGTAAAATGATATTCCCACAAGGGCAAGTATAGGAGTAAATGATGTCGGTTTTAACAGACGGATGAAAAAGTTGCTGCTTTCTATGCCTGCAAGGCTCAGTATCCAGGCAGTCACGGTCGTACCGATGTTTGCTCCCAGAATGACATTGATGGACTGCTTTAATGTCATCAGTCCGGAGTTGACAAAACCGACGACCATGACCGTAGTCGCCGATGAGCTTTGAATGATAGCTGTGACAACAAGTCCCGTCAGCAGACCGGCAAATCGATTTGTCGTCATACGACCCAAAAGCACCTTTAATTTGTTGCCCGCACGGCGTTCCAGAGCCTGTCCCATCAGGGTCATTCCGAACAGGAAAAGGCTGAGTCCGCCAATCAGATTCAATACATCAAATAAGTCCATATATGCATCTCCATTCTTTTTGTTACTTACAGAATAGAGGTTCAACATCAAATATATTATCATGCTTTTGTAAAGAAAATGTAATGTGAGGGAACATAAAGCAGAGGCCGCAAAGCCCCTGCCATAATTATTTTATATCAGTTCACTTGTTTCCGGCCGGTTCGGTATTGTCACAATGAACTCCGAACCTTCCCCGAGTGTGCTGTTCAGTATGATCGTTCCATTGTGGATCATGACCGCATGTTTGATGATGGAGAGTCCCAGGCCTGTACCTCCGACCTCTTTGCTCCGGCTTTTATCTACTCGATAAAAACGTTCAAAGATGCGCCTCTGTTCTTCTTTTGGAATTCCGATGCCCGTATCCTTCACAGTCAGAACAGTGCTGTGTTCGTCCTGTGATACAGCTACATTGACACTTCCTCCCCGATGATTGTATTTGATGGCATTGTCACAAAGGTTATAGGCAATGCTGTACAACAATTGCGGGACTGCTATGACAGGTGCCTTTTCGCCGGTGACAGTAACGGTGATATCCATGGCAGCGGCTGCGGCCTCCAGCGTATCGACCGCATTTTCGGTAATACGGTAAAAGTCACATTCCTCCCGTTTCATCTCTTCCCCGCCGTTGTCCAGCTTTGTCAGATCGATAATGTCCTCGATCAGCCTTGTCATGCGAAGTGATTCTGTGTGGATCTTTGACGCGAAGGGCTTTATGTCTTCTTCCCTTACCAGTCCGTTTTCCATAAGTTCCGCGTAACCGGAGATCGCATGAAGCGGCGTTTTCAATTCATGTGAGACGTTTGCGCTGAACTCCTGCCTGATCAGCGCGGCTTTTTCGATTTCATCTCTGTCTCGCTTCAGCTGGAGCTGCTGTGCAGAAATATGCCTGAGCAGGGGTTCTATTTCTTTATAGTTCTCCTCGTCATAGTATTTTTCCGGGTGTTCCAGGTCTATTTTATTGATTGGTTCCACGATCTTCCCGGCGATCTTTGATGCGAGTACATACGAAAGAGCCAACGCGGCAAGGATCACCAGACAGATCGGCTGGGCAAATCCAAAGAGCAGGACCCAGATGGACAGCTGGCCGACGGACACTCGGAGTACCGATCCGTCATGGAGACGTTTTGCCGCATAATATTGCTGGTCTTCCAGCGTGTAGGAGTGTCTGGTGGCTTCTCCGTATCCGTCCGCCAGGGCCTGTTTTATCTCGGGACGCTCCATATGATTCTGCATGTTCGCGGTGTCGGCCTCGTTATCAAATAAGACATCCCCCTCAGGGCTGACCCAGGTGATTCGATAATTCTCGGCATCCAGGCCGTCAAAATATTTCTCCCCGGCGATGTCAACACCCTGGGCGGCCAGTTCTGTCTCGATCCTGAGCTGTCTTTTCTGTAAGGAAGAAAAATATCCGTACAGAGACCCCATGATCAGGAGCAATGATGCCAGAAACACCGCGAGGGCAACTGTCCAGATCGCTTTGAAAATCTTACTGCTCATTTACTTTCTCCATTTTATACCCGACTCCGCGGATGGTTTGGATATAATCTCCTGCTTTTTCCAGTTTTGTCCTGAGTGTTCCGATATGAACATCTACCGTTCGTGTTTCTCCCGAAAAGTCGATTCCCCACACGCTATGAAGTATGTTATCTCTTGTGAAGACTCTTCCGGGTTCTTCCATGAACAGCTTCAGCAGCTCATATTCTTTCAAAGTCAGAAGGACAGGGCGGCCGTCTACCGTTACAGTATGCTTATTTTCATCCAGAGAAATAATACCACAGGACAAAAGAACAGGCTGTTTATTGCCGGTACGGCGAAGTACGGCTTTTATGCGGGAGACCATTTCCATCATGCCAAACGGCTTCGCGAGATAATCGTCCGCGCCGGAATCGAGGCCGATCACTTTGTCATATTCGCTGTCTTTCGCGGTAGCCATAATGACAGGAATATCCGCTGTTACAGGGGATGTGCGCAGTTTTCGAAGGATCGTCAGGCCGTCTTCGCCGGGCAGCATTACATCCAATAGGATCATTTCCGGCCGCTGCTCTTTCATGGCAGCCCAAAACCCGTGGTCATTCTCAAAACCCAGTGCCTCAAATCCTGATGCCCTCAGTGTGTAAACCATAAGATCCCGGATAGCACTGTCATCTTCAACACAATAGATCATGTGGAGTTCCTCCTTTATTACTTTCAATATAAACGCATATTGTAAGCCCTGCAACCGGTGTACTGTAAAATCGGGGTAAAGTCAAAACCCAATGAGTGTTTGGGGACGTTTCTCAAATACCCATTGAAATAAACGACTATTTATAGTAAAATATATTTTACTAAAACATAACTTAGTAAAACACATTTGACTTACACCTCGCAAAAACATGCTGCAGAAAGGAGATCGGAATGTTCGTCGGAAGAAAAGGAGAACTCCTTGTGCTTGAGGAAACTTATAAAAAGCCGGGTTTTCAAATGACCGTTATATATGGCAGACGACGCATCGGAAAGTCCACACTTATTACGGAATTCATCAAGAACAAAAGAGCGTCATATTACGTCGCGAGTCAAAGCAGTTTTCAGGATAATATTAAAAAATGGTCTGCCCAGTTTGTCATGGACCTGTTTCCTGCAATGGAGGGAGTAGCATTTGATGATCCTGATAGTTTTTTTCGCTTTATAGGAAATAATACTTCAGAGGAAAAGCTCATTATTGCATTGGATGAGATTCCCTATATTGCTGAAGCGGATTCCTCCTTTTTGTCCGTGTTTCAGAGGGCAATTGATACGATATTTTCCACGAAGAATATATATCTGATCATTTGCGGATCCGCGATCAGCTTTATGGAAAAGGAAATACTAAGTGAGAAGAGTCCGCTATTTGGGAGAAGAACAAATCAGATTTTCCTGAAACCGTTTGATTATAGAGATTCCGCAGAGTTTACTCCGAGGTACAGCAGCGAAGAAAAAGCAATAGTGTATGGGGTGACCGGCGGTGTTGCAAAATACCTTACATTATTTGATGACAATGTTTCGTTAGATGAAAATCTGATCAATCAGTTCTTTAGGCCGTCGGGCTACCTTTATGAGGAGCCTTTGAACCTGCTGACGCAGGAATTCAGAACTGTAAATACGTACAATACGGTTATTGAAGTATGTGCAGAAGGGGCAAACAGAGTAAACGAAATTGCTGATAAAGCCCATATTTCGACGGCAACCCTCTCTTATGTGCTTAAAAATCTGACAGTGATAGGTGTTGTTTCCAAAAAGACGCCGATTACAGAAGAAGAGAGCAAAAAGAGATCTGTCTATGAGATTTCGGACGGAATGTACCGATTTTGGTATCAATTTGTTCCTCATGCCAGGGCCTCCGTTGAGATGAACCGCGGAGAGGCTTTTTACTATAATTATGTAAAAAGCAAGCTTCACTCTTATATGGGAAGCGTCTTCGAAGAAATGTGCAGATATTATACATTATCGGAAGGGCTCGCGGGAAAGCTGAAATGTTTTGTGACAAACGTCGGCAGCTGGTGGGGACCGGGACATGACCATAAACCTACAGATATTGATGTGGTCGGGATAGACGATGCGGGCAGAAAAGCGGTTATAGGTGAATGCAAGTTTAAAAATGAAGTGATTGATAAACAGGTATACGAAGCTCTTATGCATAGAATCGGCCTTATCGATAAGCGGTATCCCGAGGTACAGTTTTTGTTTTTCTCATTATCCGGATATTCTCAATGGGTGATCGATAATGCGGATATGCAGAATGTTCGATTGTTTACGCTGGAGGATTTGTATCAGTAGACAAAAAATCGGTGGAGTGAATAAGGGGCTGCCGCAGTCCAAGAAGGATATCAAAGCGAACCACCCGGATGAGAAAAGTAAAGAAGTTCTAAAAGTATAAAAAAATAAAAAAAGTGCTTGCATTTTGAAAAACACTGATATATAATATCTTTTGTCGCAAGCGCGATGAAAGATTTAGGGCTATCGCCAAACGGTAAGGCAACGGACTCTGACTCCGTCAGTTGGAGGTTCGAATCCTCCTAGCCCTGCTTCTGAGAAAAGGAACTTTCCGATGGGAAGTTCCTTTTTTCCTGTGAAAAAAAACACACGGGGACGGTCCTTTTGTGTTCGCAGAGCGCAGGAGGGAGGCACGCTATGTGCGCCTCCCTCCCGTGTGCGAACACAAAAGGACCGTCCCCGTGTGTTTTTTGTTTCACAGCGCTCCCACAAGCCCCTCTATCCCCTGCTCCTTCAGCAGCAGTTTATAATA
>CAMNGN010000008.1 GCA_946538475.1 uncultured Blautia sp. | reverse complement strand
CTTCCTGAGATGCAGGAAACGCTGCAGCTGACCGGCGTGAAGAACGCGGAGAGTTAACAAGATGCGCTGCGCAGTATGCGCAGAAACGAATGAAAGACGTACCCGCGCAGCAGCGCAGGGCATGCAATATATGTAATACAGTCAGCTTTTGAAGATGCTCTGCGCGGCAAAAAGTGTGAAGTGCCATGAAGATCCTGACAATTGCGGACATTGAGGACAAGCTGCTCTGGGATTATTACGATCCCAAGGTGACGAAAGACGTGGACCTCGTGATCTCCTGCGGAGACCTGAGCGCGGCTTACCTTGAGTTTCTCGTGACGATGTGCGGCTGCCCGCTGCTTTATGTTAAAGGCAACCACGACCGCAGCTACGCGCAGCGGCCGCCGGAAGGCTGCATCCCGATCGACGACAAAATCTTTAACTACCACGGGCTGCGGATCCTCGGCCTCGGCGGCTCGATGCGCTACCTTCCGGACCGCGACTGCATGTATTCAGAGGACGAGATGCGCCGCCGCATCCGCAAGCTCACGCCGAAGATCACACTGACGGGCGGTTTTGACCTCCTCGTCACGCATTCCCCGGCGAAGGGATACGGCGACCTCGAAGACCTCCCGCACACAGGCTTTGAATGCTTCAACGAGCTGATGGACCGCTGGAAGCCCACATACATGTGCTTCGGCCACGTGCACAAGAACTACGGACGCGACGTCGGCGCCGACCTGGAGCATCCCTGCGGTACGCATCTCATCAACACCTACAAGCGCAGGATCATCGAGATCACTCCTGCCGAATACCCTGCGGAGGGAAAGACGGGATCCGCGCTGTATGACCTTTTCATAAATTTGCAGCATAAAAATGCGGGCCACGCAATGTGAAGCAAGAGCTGCAGCACAAACTCGTCTCGTTTCACGGCGAAGGACTTCTTGCACTCGCATTGCAATGTATTGATGGATATTTGCCGGCGAGCCAGCAGACTACGGTCTACGCGGCTCGCCGGCTTTCTTTATGCCGCAAAAAAGTGCATCAGAAGGGCATTTGCGGTATGATAGAAGTGAGAGTTTTTTGGAATTTATGAGCCGAGCGAATACCATCAGACTGGAACTACCGATGCGGTAGCATCAGCGTTCCCCTACAAGTTATTTATGCCGTCCATTTGCGAATACTTGTTGGGGAACACAGTCAGTGCGGTAGCTTTTTTGCTTCGCGTTTTGCTGCAAATGATGCTTGCGAGCGAATACGATCGGGCCGGAACTGTCGATGCGGTAGCATCAGCGTTCCCCTACAAGTTATTCCAGCCGTTCATGAGCGAATACTTCTTGGGGAACGCAGTCATTGCGGTAGCAAGCTGGCTTCACGCAGAGTCAAAGAAGGCATAAGCAAGCTACTACAAATGCGGAGAAAGTATCTATGCGGTAGCAGATGGGATTCTCCGTGGAATGTAAATCTATTACTGAAAGAGGGAGCAGGATAATGGCCGCTACTAGAAAGAAAGACACCACGAAAGCGCAGAGAAGTGCCACAATTTCCAGGAAGACTGGTGAGACTGACATCACGATTTCTTTGAATATTGATGGCACGGGCAAGGCAGATATTTCGACGGGAATTGGCTTCTTTGATCATATGCTTCATGCATTTGCTCGTCATGGGCTGTTTGACATGACAGTTGATGCAAAAGGAGATCTGGAAGTTGATGGACATCACACTGTCGAGGACTGTGCGATCGTGCTTGGCACTGCGATCAAGGAAGCAGTTGGAGACAAGAAGGGCATTCGTCGCTACGGCCACTTCATTCTGCCCATGGATGAGGCGCTCGTCCTCTGCGCGGTCGATCTCTGCAATCGCCCTTACTTCGTTCTTGAAGGCGAAGAGAAGATCAAGTCCTACATGGTCGGCGACTTCGATACTCAGCTCGTGCGCGAATTCTTCTACTCGATCTCGTACGCGGCCGGCATGAATCTGCACTTCCAGATCCTCCAGGGCACGAACAGCCACCACATCATCGAGGCAATGTTCAAGGCCTTCGCCAAAGCCCTCGATATGGCAACGCTCCTCGACCCGCGCATCATCGATGTGCTGAGCACGAAGGAAGCGCTCTAAGCACAAATTACGGCATAAATCTCATCATTGTAGGAACACATTATGAACAACACTAAGAGTTTCATCCCTTGTCTGTATCTCTATGAAGGAAAGGCAGTAAAGTCCCCTCATCAATTGTCCACGCTCAAATTCGAGCCCCTCGCGGAAGCACTGAGGCTTACGGCTTACGCCGACGGCCTTCAGATCGTCGATCTGACGAG
Organism: uncultured Blautia sp.; assembly: GCA_946538475.1. GTDB lineage: Bacteria > Bacillota > Clostridia > Lachnospirales > Lachnospiraceae > Blautia_A. The sequence goes on along the minus strand of CAMNGN010000008.1, from coordinate 23,253 downwards.
GCGCGTCAAAGGTGATGCAGAAGAGGATAAGATCCATGACGAGACGATCGCCCGCATAAGGGAGATCTGCGAGACGATTCGCGTGCCTGTTATTGCCTCAGGCAACATTCGCAGAATGGAAGACGTCAAAAAGCTTGTATATGCGGACTGCAGCCAGGTCGTACTCGATCTTAATGACGAGAGCAATCGTGCAATTCTGCAGGAAGTGTCACAGCGCTTCGGCCGCGATCGCATTGTCGTCAGCTGCGATTCGCTCTATTTCAGCAAACTTCCTGAAGAAGAAATCACTGCTATCAAAGATTGTGCCAGTGGCGTGATCCTTACAGATGGCCATCTGCCGGAAGATGACAGCGCAGCCGGCGGCGATTCTCGCGACGGTTATCAAATTAAAAGCTTCCTTGGAGGAGACAACGCCGGAAGCGCATCCGCAGCCAATGCAGCGGCATCCGGTACTTCCTCAGCGGACACTGCCGCGCAGGATTTCGTCTATATTCTCAGCCGCGAGATCATCACAATTGACAAGCTGTTCGGCTTCTTCACGGGACAGGTCAACCAGGAAAAGACACTCAGCATCTCGGCTGCAGCAGTCACTGGCTACGCGATCAATGAGAATTTGCGCGAGCTGCGCGGCATCAAGTCTGTCCTGAAAGATAACGGAATCAACGTGAATTTGCGCGATGCTGCCTTCACATGGTCTGACTTCAAGAAAGGTCCCGACGGACTTCTCACAGTCGTCGTGCAGGAAGATTCGACTGACGAGCTTCTCATGGTCGCATACATGAATGAGCAGGCTTATCGCGCCACGATCGAGACAGGCCTCATGAATTACTATTCCCGCAGCCGTGGCGAGCAGTGGCTCAAGGGCGAGACGAGCGGACACTTCCAGTTCGTGGTCTCCCTCACGGCAGACTGCGACATGGATACCTTGCTCGCGCGCGTCATCCAGATCGGTCCTGCGTGCCACACCGGAAGCCATTCCTGCTTCTTCCAGAAAGATCTGCCGGATCTGACCGCAGAAGCAGAAGAATCAGCCGATTCCGCGACAGTCGCTGCACAGCTTGGCACCAAGGCAGGCACTACAAATCATGCTAAATCCGGCGCCGCGAAGACCTCCGACACTCTGATGGACGTCCTCGAACAGGACTTCGCGTCAATCCTTGATCGCAAGGTGAACCCGAAGGAAGGCTCCTATACAAATTACTTGTTTGATAAGGGCATCGACAAGATGCTCAAGAAACTGGGCGAGGAGAGCACAGAGATCGTCATCGCCGCGAAGAACCCTGATACCTCCGAGATCGTCTACGAGATCGCCGACTACCTGTACCACCTTCTCGTCGTGATGGCAGAACGCGGCGTCACCCTCGAAGAGATCCGCGAAGAGCTCTCCCGCAGACAGAAGAAGGACAAAGAAGGCTGACCCAAGCGCGGCTTCCCCGCGAAGCCCGCACAAATAAAAGAGAGGATGCGCAACAAATGAACTACGACCTTCAAAATGAAGTCAAAATAGTGACAGCCGAGATTCTGGCTGACTACGAGACTGGCCGAGACATCGACAAGATGGAGGCATTCGCACAGCCGGATCACGATGCTGTAATCGACATCGTGAATAAGCTTGTGACGGTGTTCTTCCCGGGGTATTACAGGGAAGATGCTTACAAGAGCTACAGCTACAGAGCACGGCTGTCCATCCTGATCGAGGACGTGATCTACAACCTCGGCAAGCAGATCGCCAAAGTGCTTCCGTACGCGGATGCCTACAAGCAGGAGCTTCTGGACGCCGACATTATCGAAATTTCCGAAGAGATCCTCATCCGCGACGACGCCCGCCTCCGCGAGCGGTCGGAGAGGATCGCACTTGAGTTCGCCAGAAAGATCCCGGCGATCCGTGCGCTGGTCGACACCGACATGGAAGCAATTCTGGACGGCGACCCCGCGGCAGTCAACAAGGCGGAGATCGTGCTTTGCTACCCCGGACTGCTCGCCACTTGCATCAACCGCATCGCGCACGAACTGTATCTTCTGAAGATTCCGATGATCCCGCGCATCATGACAGAGCACGCGCATTCCATGACCGGCATCGACATCCATCCCGGCGCGACGATCGGAGAGTACTTCATGATCGACCACGGCACCGGTATCGTCATCGGAGAAACTTCCGAGATCGGGCACCACGTCAAGATCTACCAGGGCGTCACGATCGGCGCGCTCTCGACCTCCGGCGGCCGCGCGCTGCACGGGTCCAAGCGCCACCCCACGATTCGCGACAACGTCACGATCTACGCCGGCGCCACGATCCTCGGCGGCGAAACAGTAATTGGAAAAGGCTCTGTCATAGGTGCTAACGTCTTCATCACCCGCTCGATCGGCGAGGACACCGTCGTCAGCAACAAGAGCCGCGAGCTCAGTATCCATCGCGGTACCGGCGCAGCACCCAAGAACACTCCGAACGAAATCGAACCCCGTGAGGACGAAGAACCCACCGAAGGCAACTGGTACATATGATCCGCTGAAAACGGACCGAATCTAACAATGACCACACACATCAGAGTCTGCACGAAAGCCGGCGGATTCTGATGTGTGCATATATTGGGGATATTCAGAGGAACCTAATAGCACCCAAGAGAGCAATTTCCTCACCTCGCGCATATATCTACGTGTGCAGTGAAAAGAGATAGTCCATGCCAACCAAGATCAATTCCGGCGAGAAGATAATGGACCAGCTGATCGACGACCTTATGAGCGTCGATGCCGGCAGCCACACAAATTCACAGAAGTTCAGCAACCTCGAGAGCGCCCTGAAGGACCTCTGCGACACTATCCAGAGCCTGAGAGCGGGGAACGATGAGAACGGGGAGGATAAGATCCTCACGGAAGAGGTGACGGCCGACCTGCGACAGAAGTAGCTCCTGACGAGCGACTATGATGCGCTGTAAGCCTATAACCTTGCGGAGAAAAAGAATCTGAACCACATCTTCTTCATGAACAACGTTCAGATGGAAAACGGAGTGCCGAAGATCGTGTCGATCAAAGGCATTGACAATGACCGAAGCATGGGAATGGTGGACGACAACGATGCCGGTCTGCGCGGGTATATCACCCCGCCGGTCCAGGATGACAAAGTGATCCATTACAACGCGGCTTCCGCGGCGGCGGAGCCGGACTACCTGCGGGCGGACAGAGGGCAGATGTACGTCTCGGACTTCAGCACCCATAAGCAGGAGCTGTCCCAGATGCTTGACTCCCTGAAGCGCACGGAGAGCATCGCGCACTGGAACAGCGCTTCCTACGACTGGATGCGCGATTCGCTGAAAAACGTCATCGCCGGGATCAAGGCCATAGAAAATAAGTACGCGGACGCCGACATCCCGCTGCAGCAGGAAGACGCCGCGAAGATCGAGGTCCTCTACCGCCAGATGCGCCTTGCGGCAGCCAAATACGTCGCGGAGCACAGAAACCCGGGCTACAGCCGCGGCATAACCCGCAAGACGTGCGCCGAGAGCCTGGCTGGCAAGTGGCCGCTCCGGCTGGGACGCCCGGAGCCGGAAGTACGGGAGATCAATGCGGATCAGATCGCCGGGAACGGCGGCGCACACGCGCCCGCGAAGAAGAGTCTCTCCACTGCGCTGCGGGAGGCCAGGCGCGCTGCCGGCGCGCCCGCCACAGAGGTACCGGGGGCGAATGGAGCCGGCGGGAATGCACAGAACGCCGCCGCGGACGGAAACGAACTGAACGCCGGTGTGAATCACAAGAGTTCCCTCGCAGACCTGCTCCACGAAGAAGACGAACAGAACCTGAGGCGCAGCATGAAACACCGCAGGAAAGTGAAGATCAGCGAGTCCGGTGAAGGCCCGGAAGACCTCATGAACAGCTTCTGAGGACAGGGATATAGAAATCATTTCGATGGCAGCGCCTACAAGTGGATGGAGGATTCCGTCAGGAGTGTCATCAATGCCATTCAAGGACCATGCTAAGCCTGTCCCGAAGAAGCCGGGACTAGCGTAGACGATTCGGAGTGCGAAGAGGAGATCCTGCATCTGCCGGATCTCCTCTTCGCGACCATGCCTGGCGACATGAGGGACATCGATTCTACGAGAATCTCCCGCATGTGCAAAGTGTCCTTTGTCAGGAACTCTACATATTCCTTTTCACGCTCACCTTTTCTAATCAGCAGGCCATGCCTTACCGGTTCAGGTTCCAAACATACAGTCGCTTTATAATTCAACTCTTTCAGGATCGGATACGCCAGAGTATAAAAACTCTCGTATCCGTCATCAAAAGTAATAAGCACAGGTTTTTCTGGCAGCGCAATGCCTTTTTCCACAAAGTCTCTCATCTGGAGGATAACATGTTTTAGAAAGAAGAAAAGAAATTGAGACGGTTTCGTACGCAAGCATTCGAATATTCTCATATTTGGAAGTATAACTGAAGAATGATTCGATGATAATATGATAGAATACTTTTGACTTGTGATATGGAAACAGATAACTGAATACCATGAGAATGGATCGTATCCGCAGCAGGTAAAGGATTTCAGGATGGTGGAATACGAGTGAATCATAGATTTCTTGATATCACATTTTTAAGATTTCTACTTGTTGGAGCTATAAATACATTGGTCGGTACAGCTGTAATGTTGCTGTGTTACAATGCTTTTCATTTAAACTACTGGCTCTCCTCAGCAATGAATTATGTTGTAGGAAGCGTTGTGAGCTACTTCCTGAACAAGTATTTTACTTTCAGGAATAATGAGCGTAATTGGAAAATTGTAATTAGATTCATTATAAATATCATTGTTTGTTACCTTTTGGCATATGGCGTTGCAAAACCCATGGCGGCATATGTCCTTTCAGGACAATCCATTGCCGTTCAGGAGAATGGGGCGATGCTGGCCGGCATGGCGTTGTTCGTGATGCTCAACTATTTCGGGCAGAGATTCTTCGCGTTTAAGTAGTAAACAACCACAGACCAAAACATGAGTATTCGAGTTCTTTCTGTTTTCGGTACCAGGCCGGAAGCAATCAAAATGGCCCCCCTGATGCACCTCCTTCAAAGTACAGAAGGAATATCGCATGCTGCCTGTTTTACGGGACAGCACAGGGATCTGCCTCTCTCAGTTCTGGATGCTTTTCATATTAAGGCAGATTATAACCTGCATATTATGGAAGAAGCTCAGTCGCTTTCAGGGATCACCAGCCGTATTCTATTACGTATGGATGAAATGTTTACACGAGAACGTCCGGATCTCGTCCTTGTTCACGGAGATACCTCAACGACGCTTGCCGGCGCATTATCTGCTTATTTTCACAAGATTCCGGTTGGACATGTGGAGGCAGGCCTTCGTACCTTTGATAAAATGGCGCCCTGGCCGGAGGAGATGAACCGAACGCTTGTAGGAGATATTGCAGATCTTCATTTCTGCCCGACATTAAGAAATAAGGAGAATCTGGAACATGAAGGCGTCAGGGGACAGATCTTTGTGACCGGCAATACGGTGGTCGACGTTATGCGTACGACAGTCAGGACAAATTATGTATTCTCTGATCCGAAGCTTAATGCTGTGGATTTTACCGGCAAAAGAGTGATCACGCTGACCTGTCATAGAAAAGAAAACTATGGAAGACAAATGGAGGAGATTTTTACGGCTGTTCGGATGCTTCTTGATAAGCATGAAGATGTTGCAGTCATCTGCCCGGTTCATCCGGCTCCGGCCGTCAAAGAATACGTTATTGGTATTCTTGGTGGTATACCGCGTGTACATCTCATCGAGCCCTGCAATGTGTTTGATATGCATAACTTATTGGCAAGAAGCTTTTTGGTTATGACGGACTCGGGAGGTTTGCAGGAGGAAGCGCCGGCGCTAGGGAAACCGGTGCTTGTTCTACGGAATAATACGGAACGGCCGGAGGCTGTTGAAGCCGGCACGGTCCGCATTGCGGGAACACGGACGGACACTGTTCTTTCAGCAGCAGAAGAACTGCTGAACGATGAAATCGTATATCATCAGATGGCTCATGCCATCAGTCCGTACGGAGATGGGAATGCATCGGAACGGATCGTACAGGGAATCCTGTGGTATTTCGGACTGGCAGAAGACAGGCCGTTGAACTATCAATAATACAGGGAAAATCAGGTGGACAATGGATAAGATAGCGCTCTCAGAAAATGATAAATCAGCTTTTATCAGCTGCTTTGTCGCGGGATATATAGTGCATCTATTTGTTTTTACCAATATTATTCCAAATTCGGATGGCCTCTCCCGGATCGTGGACCCGCAGCAGATGACGATTTCCGGACGCTGGTTTCTTCACTATGCAACGAGTTTTAATGGCTTTCTGCAGGCTCCTGCAGTGATTGCGTTCTTTTCTGTTCTGTTTATGTCACTTGCAGCACTGCTGATGGTAAGGATTCTGGGAATAGAGAGCAGGATTTTCAGCGCATTGACGGGAATTATTCTGATCGTTTTTCCTCCTGCTGCATTTACGTATCTTTACATGTTTACTGCTTCTGCGTATTTTTTTGGAATACTTCTTGCTGTTGCTGGCGTTCGGATCACACAGAAATGGAAGTATGGCTTTATTCCTGCAGCACTCATTCTTGCCTGCTCGATCGGAACTTACCAGGCTTATCTGGCTGTTGCCGGTGCTCTTTCTTTGATGTGCATTGTATTACAGTCGCTTAGGGAAGAAGAATCTGTTCGATCTATACTGTTTTCGGCGCTGCGGCACCTTATTTTTCTTGTCCTTGGACTTCTGCTATATTTGTTGATCCTGAGGGGTTTCCTGTGGGCGAAAGACCTGACGCTGATCGATTATCATGGCATCAGCTCTATGGGAGACAAGATGAAGCCCGGTGCGCTGCTTTCTCTACTGGGACCAGCTTATAGAAGATTTTTCAGCTATTTCTTCAGACCTGGCGGAGTTTCTGCTTTTACGTATCCTTTCATTGCATTTTTGAATATAGTAGTCTTTCTTTATGCGCTATTATCAATCCTGGTAATGCTGAAAACGCAAAAGGCGAAAAAACATCCGGGCATTTACAGCATGATTGCAGCTGCACTGTTATTGCTGCCGCCTGCCATGAACCTCGCTGTGTTCATGGATGATACGAAAGAGATCATGCGATACGCCCTGGTGCTTATGTATGTCTTTACCACTGCTTTGGCTGAGCGGGTTCTGTTCCCGGATAAACAGATGGCGCAGGCCAAGTGCTGCGGAGAACGCAGTCTGTTACATCATGCCGCTGCGGGAATACTGATCGCAGTATTTCTGCTGCTTGACGGCTGCTTTTTCCAGGTGGATAACAAGGCATATACAGCGGCTGCTACAGCGCATCGCGCATCTGAAACATTCGCGGCGAATCTGGTCAGTCGAGTGGAGATGACGCCGGGCTACCATAGCGGGATGGAGGTCATCATAATCGGCTCATTCCCGAATTCGGTGTACTATAACGGACTGGATGAACTGCAACTGGCAGGTGCTCCTGTGGATTCAGTACTACCGCTGAATAAGCATATTTACTATTATCTCAACGACTGGCTGAATGTTCCATGGCAGGAACCAGCTGAAGAGATGATGAAAACTGTTTCTGACAGCGAAGTGTTTCGGAAGATGCCGCTTTACCCGGACGATGGGAGTGTTGGCATTATCGATGGGAGAGTTATCGTGCGGTTGGCGGATCACTATACGCCCAAGAATGAGTACGAGATTCAGTATGACCAAAGGAGATAAGGCATGGCAGCCCTTCAATTCGGATGAGAGCTTTCTATTATTGAGAAGAACCTGATGAAACAAATCATTCTGGACATACCTTTTGATTCCATGACAATGGAAGAAGCGGTTGATACAGCGGATCGCCTGATCAGAAGAGGGGAAGGCGGCTATATTGTGACCGCGAATACAGAGATCGTACTTGCGGCAAGGAAGAATAAACCCTATCTTGATGCTGTCTGTTCAGCTGACCTTGTTATTGCCGATGGCATAGGCGTAATCTATGCCGGAAGAATCCTCAATAAACGGCTGCCGGAGAGAGTTACGGGCGCGGATCTTGTGCCCCGTCTGCTTGCGCTTCTGGCCAGGCGATCGGGGAGCGTATTTTTATACGGGGCGAAACCGGGTGTCGCTGATCGGGCAGGCGGAAATCTTGAAAGAACCTATCCGGGACTCCGGATTGCAGGCACGGAAAATGGTTATATTAAGGATGAATCTGAACTATTAGAGATGATCCAAAGAGAAAAACCGGATCTGCTTCTACTTGGGCTCGGAGTGCCAAGGCAGGAGTTTTGGATGGAAGCGAACAAAAATAAACTCAGTGTAGTAATGATCGGCGTCGGTGGACTGATTGACGTATTCGCGGGAAATGTAAAACGAGCACCCGATGTTTTCTGCAGGCTCGGATTTGAGTGGCTTTACCGGCTGATCCGTCAGCCGTGGCGGTTTGTCCGAATGTGTAAGCTTCCATGGATTTTGATTCTAGCGGTATGGGAACGAATCGTCGGCACGCACTCATGAAAACGGAGCCCTTCACAGGAAAAGCCTGGCAGGGGTATTGTCCTTGGATGGAATAATGATCCGGAATAGAAAGATGGCAGGGAACAGAAAGAGAATCATCGTTTTCGGATATTACGGATACAGGAATCTTGGAGACGAGGAGATCTTGCGCATGATCTGCAGAGATCTCGGAGATAGGTATGGCCTGACAGTTCTGTCACGACGACCGAAAGAGACTGCAGCGCTATACGGTGTGAACAGTATTGGCAGGTTTCATATTCTGCAGATCCTTTCTCAAATCCGGCACGCGGATCTTGTGATAGGAGGGGGCGGCACGCTCCTGCAGGATAAAACTTCGACACGGTCTCTCTTGTATTATCTTGTCATCTTAATGACGACACAGTACTTTGGCATTCCTACCATGCTCTATGCAGGCGGGATCGGTCCGATTGACAGAACGCCAAACAGACGGCGAACGGCAAAAGTCCTCCGAAATGTCGATGTTATATCCTTGCGCGATGCAGATTCGGAAAAGCTGCTGGAAGATATCTGTCCGGGGAAAATGGCTGTATCTGTTGCTGACCCGGTGTTTTGCATGGAAATATCTCATCCGGATACAGTGAAGCGGATTGCCGAAAACTACTGTATTTCCGGGAAAGATCTTCTGGCGGTATCTGTACGAAAAATGAAAAAAGCGGAAGCCAAGAGGATGGCCCTTCTCCTGGACCGAATTGCTTCCGAATATGGGTTTACTCCTGTATTTCTTTGTATGCAGGAGCCTGGTGACAGATTGGCATCTGAACAGGTACGTCAGCTGATGACGCAGGAGTCGGTCCTGATCCGGGAGCATTTAAGCGGGCCTGAGATGACTGCTTTTCTTCGGGAAACGAAAGGAATCATAGGTTTGAGGATGCATGCGCTTCTTTTCGGAGCTGTTGCCGGGATACCGCTTGCCGGCTTTGATACAGATCCGAAAATTATCGGCTTCCTTAAATCTGTTGAATTTCCGGTCGTGATTCCTTGGGGGAACTTTATTCCGGAAGAGGCAGCACAGAGAGTGGCCGAAGCATTTCGCAGCGGCAGACGGCCTGAAATAAGTACAGCTGCACGCCTGAGTCAGATAACGCCCAGGATTGTCGGCACACTACTTTGTGAGGATAGGCGTCCTTTCTTCATCCATATTACAAGTGGCGGCGACTACGGCGGTGCGAAGACCCATATTCTTTCCCTGCTGCGTGGACTGATGAAAAAACACTGCCGAGTGCTCCTGGTCTGTTTTGTCGACGGAGAGTTTTCACAGGATGCGGAAAGAGTAAACATTCCCGTTAAGATACTGCCGCGCAATGACTTATTGCACAATCTGATATGGCTGCGCAGATATATAGAACGTAATCAGGTGGACGCGGTACACTGTCACGGCGCAAAGGGCAACATGTATGGCGCCTTGCTGGCAGACAGTGGAGCTCCTGTTCTGACGACAGTACACAGCGATCCCCGGCTGGATTATATGGACAGGCCGGCGGCAGATTATATATACGGCGCGATCAATCGCAGAGCGATCCGGAGAATTGGGTGGTGTGTCTGTGTATCGGGGACGATCAGAGATTACCTTTTGTCCACAGGAATTCAGAAGGACAGGCTTTTCCTGCTTCACAATGCCGCACCTGACCGGAAGAACGAGGTTTTTTCGCGGGATGCATGGCTGCAAAAATACGGTATATGTACAGATAAGGACGCTGTGGTATTTGGTACAGCTTCCCGTTTCACGCCGATAAAGGATCTGCAGACGCTGATTGAAGCTTTTGCCGAGGTTGTAAGGAGATTTCCCTCAGCGCGTCTGGTAATCGCAGGTAAAGGGGAAGAGGAAGAAATGCTGAAAGAAAAGGCAAGAGTTCTTTGTCCGCCTGGCACGGTTTTCTTTACTGGCTGGCTTACGGATACAGGCTCTTTTTACCGCGCAGTGGATGTAAATGTCCTGACATCGCTTTCCGAGGGATTTCCTTATGCCATCGCAGAAGGAGGTTATGCAGGCTGCGCGACGATCGCGTCCCGCGTCGGGGAAGTTCCCCGAATTATTCGGGACGGCCGGGAAGGCCTGCTTTTTGAACCCGGAGATGTCAGAGCACTGACAGGATACATGGAATCACTGATTCAGGACCCAGTGACAAGGATAAAGCTCGGCGAATCCCTCAGCAGAAGGATAAGGGAGGATTATTCCTGGCAGAATATGGTCGACAGCCAAATGGAGATATATGAAAAAATCAGACATAATTGAAGTGCTTATACGGAAACTGCCTGCCGCAGTGTTTCTCCTGGTGATCGTCCAGCCGCTTCTTGATGTCGCCGGATACTGGCAGAATTATCTTGGAGTCACCAATACAGCGACGCTGGTTGTCCGTATGATAGTGTTTGCCGGTACGTCCGCTGCTGGTTTTTTTCTGGCGGAAGATCGCAGGCCCTATATCATATTATGCAGCGTCTTTATACTCCATACCGTACTGCACTGCCTGACATGCATGCAGAGTCCGGGTGGATATGGTGTGACTGCAGCAGATATCCTTAATCTGGTACGGATCTGGTATCTGCCAATAATGACGATCTGTTTCATTACATTCCTAAAGCGGAATTCCCGTGTGTTGTCCGCAATTGGATTGGCATTCCTTGTCACGTTGCTTGAGATCGCCGCTGTACAGGCTGTCAGTGTCATCACCGGAACCAATCCATATACGTACCCCATGTACTACACCGGTGTGCTTGGGTGGTTTCTCTGGACAAACACTCAGAGCGCAGTTCTCTCCATGCTTTGTCCGGTTGCTATCCTGTATATGGCATACCGACGCCCGATGAGACTGTTTCAGGTTATGGCTGTTACAGCGGTTGCGGAGGCAACACTATATTTTTTGGGAACGCGGCTGGCTTTTGCCAGTATGATTGCCTGTGGGCTGGCAGCGGCAGCTGCATTGATGATAACGACTATCATCTCCGGAGAACAGATACCGCAGAAGATTCCAAAAAGGGAAAGCGTCGCTGCTGTTTCTGTCATTGTTCTGATTACTGCCCTGTTTGCAGCTGCTTTTCCGCTGTCTCCTGTTCATGCCAGGGCGGGATACGTTTATATGGGTTATTACAAGGAGTGGATTGCACAGGAAAAAGAGGAGACGTCATCTGCTGCGTCTGAATCAGAGGAAAGTTCACCGAATGAAGAAACCCGGGAAGAATACTTAAACCGCTTGGAAGAATTATATCGTTCCCGTCATCTTATGTGGTCACTGGTGGAGCGTTTCGGGCGTGATAAAGCATTTGATGCTTTTCATTATTCGGAAGAACTGGAAGAAATCAGCAATGTGCGCCGGATCAAGATTGCTTACTGCAGATTCCTTATGGAAGAAGCCGGCCTGCCGTCCAAATTGTTCGGCCTTTCTTTGCAGGATATGAAGTTCCGCCGTTATGATGCTGACGGTGTGCCTGTCATCGATAATTATGATGTGGAAAATGATTTTCATGGAATGTATTATCTGACCGGGATCACGGGCTTGATTCTGATGCTGCTGTTTCTTTTGTATTTTCCGATGGCAGCGATTTTGAGAATACTCCTGCATCCGAAAAAGTATCTTACCCTGCCCATGGCAGCATTCGGAATCGCTTTTATCATTGCTATGATTCATGCTTATTTTACTGCATCGATTCTGCGCCACAATAATGCGTCTATCTATCTGGCTGTGATCCTTGCCGCGCTGTGGGAACTGTCAAATATAGAAGAAGGGAAACTGTAAATGAAACTGAGTGTGATTGTGCCTGTTTATAATATCGCCGGGCATCTCCCACACTGTATGGATTCCCTGCTGGTGCAGTTATCTGATGATATGGAGATCCTGCTGATCGACGACGGTTCGGACGACGGCACCAGCGGGCAGATCTGTGACCGTTATGCTGCTGAATATCCGGGACTTGTAAAAGCAGTTCATCTGCCGCACAGCGGATGTGGGACAGCAAGAAATGCAGGTCTCAGAGAGTCTGCAGGAGAGTATATCCTGTTTATCGACGGAGACGATTATGTATCCCCGGATATGATACGGACACTCAGGCCATTTATGAACGGAGAATGGGATATCGTGATTTTCGGATTCCGGACAGACACGGACGGTGTTCTGCGGGATCCGCCCCCGGAAGACTACCCGTATGGAAAGCCAACGTCACTGTCGATTGATCCGCAGCTGCTGTTGAATTATCCATGTGTTTGGAACAAGCTTTGGCGCGCGGAACTGTTCCGCAGGGGAAAGATTCGATTCCCGACTGGAATCTGGTATGAAGACTTGGCTGTTTCGGGACTTTTGATGGCGGAAGCAGAGAGTATTATCGCTATCCATGATGTTCTGTATTATTACGTTGTCCGGGAAGGGTCTATTACGCACAATACCAATGCGGAGCGAAACAGTGAAATCATATCGGCAATGGAGTTCCTTTTGGCATGGTATAGAAGAAAAGGATTGCTTGAAGCATATAGAGAGTCTCTGGAAGCAGTCGCTGTAAAGCATGTACTCCTGACGGCTTCCGTGAGGGTTGCGGAGATTGATCCAGATTCAACGGTACTTGTAGAGCTGTTGGAATACATGCGGGTGAATTTCCCGAACTGGAGTAAGAACAGATATGTACATCAATTTCCTTTGAAGCACAGAATGCTGCTTTTGCTGTTGAAGGGCAGGCATTATCGTTTGCTCCGGAAGCTGTTCGACATGAAATCGAAATTGCCTTAATAAAGATGAAGATACGCCTGACTGAAAAGAAGAGAATTTTGGTGAAGAATACGGCCATGATGTATGTCCTGACTTTCTCCACCTACCTCATGCAGTTTCTGGTGGTCCCGTATGAGACCCGGATCCTGCATGCGGAGAAATACGGTCTTCTTAACCTGGTCAAAGCCGTCATGGTCTATTTTAACCTGCTGATTGATTTTGGCTTTCATCTGTCCGCGACGGAACAGATTTCGCTTTACCGGGAAGACAGACGCAAGGTATCGGAAATATTTACTGCTGTTACATTAAACAAGCTGATGATCGCTGCAGCCGGGGCAGTACTGCTTGGCAGTCTGTGCGGGATCATACCGCGCTGGAGGCAGAATGCGCTGTTCTTCTTTCTGTTTTATGCTGCAACCGTGATGAATTCACTGATACCGGACTATCTGTACCGCGGCATCGAACAGATGGGTGTGATTACGGTAAGAGTCGTTTCCGTCAAGTTATTTTTCACCTGCATGATTTTTCTTCTCCTGCACGGACCGGAGGATTATTATGTTGAAGCATGGCTGACACTGATCGGGAATACAGCGGCGCTGAGTTGTACGTTGATTCATCTGTTACTAAGAATGGGAGTTCGATTTATCGCTTGCACACCTGGAAGGATGTGGAAGAATCTCCGGGATTCAGCTATGTTTTTCATTTCCGGGATTGCATCTACCCTTTATACTTCGGCTAATACGATCATTCTGGATTTTCTGTCTGCGGGCAGTGCCACCGCCTTCTACGCGGGAGCGGAGAAACTTGTTGTTACTGCGCAGAATGGCTTTTCTCCGGTTTCGGACAGCCTATATCCGTACATGACGCGCAACAGAGACTTCAAACTGATACGGAATGTACTTCTTATCATGGAGCCGGTCGTGATTTCAGGCTGTGCCGTGGCTTTTGTTTTTGCACGGCCACTGTGCACGTGGTTCTTTGGCGCTGAATACGCACCGATGGCACCAATCCTGCGCGCAATGCTGCCGATGATTGCCCTTATACTTCCGAACTATCTGCTGAGTTTTCCTACGCTGAGCGCCATGGGCCTAACAAAGTATGCTGCCGTTTCTGTGTTTTTTGGTTCTGGGATCCATCTGGTGAATCTGTTCCTGTTCTACCTCAAGGGAAATCTTAATATGGTGACTCTTGCTGCTTTGTCATCGGTTACGGAAGCTGTGATCCTGCTGTTCCGGATCGCTGTGATTCTCAAAAACAAAGACAAATTGAAGATGGGAGGTGATGCTTTTTGAAGCTGAGCATCATTATTCCAGTCTTCAATATGGCAGAGTATCTTCCGCGGTGTATGGGTTCACTGCTCGCGCAGGATCTTTCGGAATGCGAGATCCTGCTCATTGACGACGGCTCTACGGACGAACTAAGCGGACCGCTCTGCGACCGGTATGCCGCGGAACATCCCGGGGTTGTCAGAACTCTTCACCGGGAAAACGGAGGACTCGGTGCTGCGAGAAATACCGGTCTGGATGCAGCAAATGGAGAGTATGTCCTTTTTGTGGACAGCGACGACCATGTATGTCCACAGATGCTGCAGACGCTTGACACATATATGACAAGGCAGGCTGACGTTGTGATATTCCGTTTTTTGTTGGAAAAAGACGGTGCCCGTATAAATAATGAATCGGAGCCAGAGTTCCTTGGAGGGCCGTTCACACTCAAAGAGTTGCCCCGGTTGCTCCTGCTCCCACCGAACGCATGCAATAAACTGTGGCGCAGGGAGCTGTTTGAAGCATACAGGACCCGGTTTCCAGAAGGAGTCTGGTACGAGGATATCGCTGTGACCGGCAAACTGTTGGCTTTGTCAGAACGCATCTTTGTAATTCCGGATGCGCTTTACGTTTATTTACAGCGGGAAGGATCCATTATTCACAGCAGGAGTATAACCCGCAATCTTGAAATTCGTGACACGGTCTCAGAACTTCTCAGATGGTTTCGGGAGGAGGAATTATTCAGTCTGTACTGTAAAGAACTTGAAGCACTGACTTTGCGCAATGCTCTGCTGGATGCTTCTGTACGGATTTTGAAGAATCGGGAAGAAACCGGAAAACAATGGAGAGGACTGTGTTTTCTGACTGCGGAACAGCAGACGGCGTTGGAAGAATTGTATACTTTTACAGAGCTTTCTTTTCCGGAATGGAGAAAGAATCCTTATTCAAAAGAACTGACATGGAAACACCGGATTGCGCTGAGACTGCTTGCTAAAAAACGATACCGGATTCTGAAGATAGTTTTTCGGGAGACAAGAAAATGATTAGCAAAAGAAGAATTCAGAGATTCATATTATACTGTCTGACTGCAGGAACGGTCATCCTGTTTTTCTCCGGCTGTACACCGGGATCCAAAAATGATTCGTTAACAAGTCCGTCTGAGGAAAGTTCAGGGAATCCGATGCTCTCAGAGGCATGCTGCGCCAATTTCAGTATGTTGACAGATCCGTTGACAGGTGATTATGAAGACTATATCGAACTTTACAATCCACTGGACATTCCGATGAATGTCGCTGGATATCAGGTCGCGGATTCACCCGAAAAGAAAGAACGGTTTATTATACCTGATATCACAATTCCGCCGTATGAATACTTGATCATATGGGCTGATGGCGCGAAAGACAGCGTTATCTCTGATAAGACGGAGTGGTCGCCTCTTTCATGCAGCGCCGATTTTACGCTTTCTGAGGGAGAAAGACCGTGTCTCTTTTCCCGGAAAGGAGAGGCTCTGGAATCAGTCATGCTGCCGGCGGAGCATAAAAACATTTCCATGACAAATATATACGGTACATGGATTCAATCGACCGGGACACCTGGATATCTCAACGAGGCGACGTACGAATATAGTCCCCCGACACTGGCGCCGCCTCTTTTTGATGTTGAAAGCGGGTTTTATGAAGAGCCCTTCCGTATTAGCATTACGGCAGAAGAAGGGTCATCAATTTACTATACCATTGATGGCAGCTTACCGGATCAGAATGCTGCACTATACACGGGACCGTTGGAAATCACGGACCGGAGCGGTGAACCCAATCGGGTCGTCAGCCAGCCGAATACTACTCGGGACCGGAGCGGTGCCATTACGGATCCGGTGGATAAAGGGACTGTGGTTCGCGCGGCAGCATACAACGAGGCCGATGAGCGGAGCGAGGTTGTGACGGGGGTTTTTTTTGTCGGGAACAGGTTCGAAATATACAGAGAGCATGCTGTTCTCAGCATCACAGCAGATCCGGACGACCTCTTCGGAAGATACGGAATCATGGTGACCGGTCCGACTTATGACGCCTGGGTAGATGGCGGGAGGGAAGGGGAAGAGCCCTGGCCGCAGTACTTGACATCGGGTGCGAGAACTGAGAGAGATGCCTGCATTTCACTGTGGGACAGCAGCGGTAATATGATTCTTAACGAAAACGCTGGCCTTAGGATAAGCGGAAAATCCACACGGGAGAGAGCCATCAAGCGGTTCTCTTTATATGCCAGGAAAATTTACAGTGGAAGTGATCGATTTGGGGCGCCTCTGTTCGGAGGCCTGCCGGTCCACTGCTTTAAGACCCGCGCGGAAAAAGCAGATATGGTCGCGGCGGCCCTGGCAGCCGGACTCGGTATCGGCGGCCTCAGTGCAGAGCCGGAGAAGGTATCCGTTTTCCTGAACGGTGAATACTATACGGATACCTGGCTACGGGAGCACTATGACAAACAGTACTTCGTGAACCACGAGGGAATTGACAAGGATGATCTTGTGCTCATCGATGAAGGGGAACTGGACGAGGGGAGACCTGAAGATTTGGAGGAATTCCTGGCCTTCATAGATTTCATTTTGAGTCACGACGCCTCGGACCCGACGGTATACGAAGAAATCTGCCGACAGATGGACGTGGAGGGCTTTGCCCGATTCGCTGCCTTTAGACTATATCTCAATGACAGGGACTGGAGCCATGAGAAGAACTGCAGGGTGTGGCGATCCCGAAAAGCAGAGAATAGGGAGTCTCTGGACGGCCGTTGGAGATGGTTCCTTAATGATATGGACGGCTGCGGGTGGCGTGAAGACTGGGCGGAGGCCAATCCGTTCGAGCAGAACGTACCTGGTACAGATGTTACATATCAGGATATGCCTGTCCTCGCAGATCTTATGGAGAACCCGGATTTTAGAGCCCTCTTTGTCAGGGAGTGGTTCAATATTATGGAAAATGTCTGTACCTTTGAGAACGTGCAGCCTCTACTTGACCTGTACGAAATCGAGGAAGGCACATGGGACGGTTTTTGGTATGCAATCAGGGAAAGGCCTGTTTATGCCCGGCAGCATCTTATGGAAGCGCTGGAATTATCAGAAGAGGAGCTGGCCGCAATTCGGAAACCAGCACAGGATCAGAAGGAGTCAGGATGAATAAAGCAGAAAGGAAAGGAAACCTGACTGACCGAGGAGAAAGCTTGTCTTTTTGTGTCTATGCATTGTTTCTGATCCAGCCTGTTCTCGACATTGCCGGATACTGGCAGCAACAGATGGGCCTGTCCTCTGTTCTTACACTTACGATACGCTGCCTGATTCTTTCGGCCACTGTTGCAGGAGGGTTTCTGCTTTCCAACAAGAAGAAGGTATATATTGTCTCTGCGTGTATTCTTGCATTGTTGACAGTACTTCATGCGGATGCCTGTCTGCACATGCCTCAGGGATACAGGGAGCCTGTGACAGACTTCGTTAATCTGATGCGCATCTACAGCCTGCCGCTGATGACGATCAGCCTGATAACATTTCTGAGAACAAGTAAAAAAGTCTTTCCCGCAATGCTGAAGGGCATAGCGTCAGTGCTGATGATTGATGCCGCAGTAATGTTTGTCAGTGCTCTTACAGGCACAGATCCGCATACCTATAATTTCACGCTGTATGATACGGTCAGTTACGGCGTACGGGGATGGTTTTTGTGGACAAATTCCCAGAGTGCGATTCTGTCCATGTTGTATCCAATCTCGATTTGCTATTTCAGCCGGAGATACCCGGGCAGGATTCTGCCGGTCTGGCTTAGTGCGGCGGCCGGTGGAGGAGCTCTGTTTTTTCTGGCGCCTCGCCTCGCGTTTGCCAGTCTGGCGGTGGGAGGAGTCTGCAGTGCAGGCGGTCTTATGCTGAGCGGGAGGATCAGTCCGGATATAGAACAGATCATAAATAATACCGAAATCACCACTGCTTCTGCTGTCGGAGGACGAAAAAACAGGCAGGCGGCAGCCGTTCTTCTGATCACAGTGCTGTTCGTCGCATGTTATCCGCTTTCCCCGGGACATCGTCGCATATCATATTTCGATCTGGAAAGAGAAGGTATTTCTAATAAGGTCACAGGACTCGGCCTCTCGGAAGAGACCTTGGATGATGAGGAACGAGATGATCGTCTGGAAGAACTGTACCGGTCTCAAGACTTGCTGTGGTCTGCCATTGACCGTTTCGGCAGAGACAGAGTGTTTGCGGCTTATCGGTATACGACTGATCCGGAGATCCTGCGGAATATGAGAACAAAAAAGATCGTATTCTGTCGTCTTCTGATGGAGGATGCCGGCATCCGAGGACGTCTGTTCGGTCTGAATCTCAAAGACATGACAGTGAATCGGATTGACAGAAATGGCGTTCTGACAACCGATAATTATGATGTTGAAAATGATTTTCATGGAATCTATTTTCTAACCGGAATGTCCGGATTTGTTCTGATGATTGCCTTTCTTGCAGGATTTGTAATCCGTGGGTTGTTTGCTGTCTTTCGACAGCCAAGGAAGTACCTGACACCTGTTATGATGAGTCTCGGATGTGCTTTTGGACTGGCGATAATCCATGCGTTATTTACTGCGTCCATATTGCGGAGAAACAACGCGTCGGTTTATCTGGCGGCTGTATTGGCAGGGATCTGGGTACTGTCGGAAAGATAAGAAGAACGAGTATTGTGCTGATCCGGTGCTGGGCGACAAGCGTCCAGACGCCATATCCATCAAAGACCATCCGGATCCCGGCAACTGCAGAGATCACCGTTAATTCGCTATTTCTGTAGAAAGGTTCCAGAATAATTATTGATAATTTATAATTAACCTCATATGTATTTACTGTTCGTATTATAAGCAATCTGAAACGTTGCCCTTAATAACAATATCATGACTCAAAATCAGCCGTCCGGGACAGAAGGACATTATACACACGGTCAATGAAAAACAGATCGAGATCCTGTCGGATGAGAAATTTGCAGGTCATAAACTGAAGGAACTGAGCGAGAAAACGACGTATGAGGGCGAAACATTTGAAAAGGAAAATACCTTTGAGATCCTCAGGGCCCTCCCGGGATACGTCAAGAGGGAAAAGCCGGAGCCGCCGGGAAAAGCGCTGAAGTACAACAAGGCGAAGATGGTCACCGAGGAGAAGTTCCTCCTGGCCGACACCGGCAATATGTACTTCGATGCTCTGACAGCGCACACTGATCAGCTGAAGGATATGCTGGCCGATTTCAAGAAGACCAGACGCCGGTGCCACTTCGACGGCAGCGCCTACAAGTGGATGGAGGATTCCGTCAGGAACGTCATCAATGCCGTCAATGCCATCATGGACGATCCGCGCGCAAAAGACGGGCCCCTCCCCGCACAGACCGCGGAGCACATCGACCGCCTCTACCGTCAGATGCGCCTCGCGGCGTCGGCCTACCTGAGGGAGCACACGAATCCCTCGTTCCCCATGGGCATCAGCCGCCGGACCGGCGCGCTCTCGATCTACCGCCTCTACCCGGTCAAGCTCGACGAGTCCCGCGTCAAAGTCCGCGAGGTCAGCATTGACGGCGTCGCCGCCAAGGAGCCTGCTAAGCCTGCCCCGAAGAAGCCCGGGCTTGTGCAGACGATTCGGAATGCGAAGAGGAAGGCTGCTGAGGCGCCGGAGATGAGGATGGGGGAGTGAGGTCCAGACGTGCGCAGCAGAATCAGCAGAATGAACTGCAGGGACAGTAGAATGCAGGACCGGAACACTAAAATGCGAAGCGGATGTAGCTGGGGATAGGGGATTATTATACTCTTGATAATTTCAGAGATTATAATGATAGTAACAACATTATAAAAGAAACACAGCGCTCTCTTATGCCTAGCCTAGCTCAGATAGGTGATACGCCAAGATTTGACGAATATGATCAAGATAATAATACAAATAATGGAAAATAGTATATAGAGTGGATCTTAATTATTAAAGACAAAATTGTACAGGAGGTTCATTAATAGTTGTGATGGGAAATAGAATAATACAGCCGGTATTAGATAATAAGGACAAACAAAGAACCTATGCTCAGAATAAAGCGAAGTATAAGAAAGCGATAGCCGGTGAATTTTATTTCGAAGCGATACTGATTGATTATGCAATGCTTGAGGATCGGTTGCGCTCATTTTTGTACTATATTGCTTTACTCAAAAGCAAGGATAGCTATAAGGTTGATAATCATGCAACTGCTCAAAAGGTCAGGGCAATTGTTGCTGAATACAAGGAAAAGGGTGATAGCAATTCCATGGCTATCATAAATATAAAAGGCAAAATGATAATAGTCAGAAGTACACTATTATGGGCGAAGAACTCTGAAGAGATGCCGGATGATTTCTATCTGTCAGTCTTGAAGAAGCAATACGAGGCCACTCTAGATATAGAGGAATTATTGATAAAGCTTAATGATATCGCCGACTGGTGTGCATACAGAAATGAGGTGATTCACGCACTACTTAATAAAAACACAACAAGCTTGATGCAGAAATTGCCACATCAAGCACAGCAGGGAATGGAGCTAGCTGTGTTTATGGATAATCAGGTCAAGAAATTGAAAAGAAACAACAAAATTCGCCGAGAACTCAAACTCCCAATTTAAAGGGCATTCTATTAGTTACATTCCTTGTAAAGAATGCACTAGTATGAGTCGTTGGAAAACAAGTGTAGTACAACATAACGGCATCATGTCACGCCCCCCAATTAGCTGAATTCATCCGATGCTAACACTTTATAAAAGATGACGAGATCAAACAATAGTGTTGAAAGTCACGACATAAGACTGCCTACTTTTATTTAGCATCTTAGATCCGATACTTTGATTGCCCAGACTGACTCCGACGGTCATCCGGTGAGAGATAAAGTCAATATTGTGATAGAATATACTAACAATATATTAACAATATATTATTAAATCGAGGTGACAAAGCATTATGAAAAAGATTCTGAAGTTCTTCGTGACATCTTTGCTGATACTGACTTTGACTACTCCGATGCATGCATATGCTGCACCCGGCGATCTGCCTGCCCAGACCACGGCTGCGATCAGCTTTGAGGAAGCACTGCAGCAGGCTTTGATGCTGTATATCAACAGTGGTCTGGACCAGAATAGCGCCATGGTCCGCCTGCAGGCGATCCTTCCGCAGCTGATGGCCAATCCTGCAGCATTCCTGCAGATCGTACAGGCGGATCTTGCAGCGCTCGGAATTGCATCGGGAGTAGTACCGGCAGCTGTTCCTTCTGTTCTCGGTGCATCTGTCCTTCAGGCTCAGCAGGCAGCTGCCATTCAGGCACAGCAGCAGGCTGCTATTCAGGCACAACAGCAGGCTGCTATTGAAGCTCAGCAGGCTGAGATCCTCAGACAGCAAGAGATCTTTGCCCAGCAACAGGCGGCGCAGGCTCAGTTCGAAGCACAGCAGGCGGAGTTACTTCGTCAACAGCAGGTGGCTGCGGTGCTCCAGGCACAGCAGCAACAGACAGCACAGGTTCGTATCAATCCCAGTGGAGCTGTTACATATATTGGCAACAGTAATTCCAGAAAGTTCCATTATCCTACCTGCAGCAGTGTCCTCGATATGGCTGCCCATAATGTGGTGCCTTTCTATGGTGACCGCAGTGAGCCAATCGGACTGGGATATGTGCCCTGCAAGAGATGTCATCCATGACAGAAAGACTGACTATTAAAAGTCAAGGTCGAAATTAACGATTGTAATCAGTTCCTGCCTTGCAGGAACGATGAGTATCAGGACATTGAAAACTGCATGACAAACAGAGCATCCGGCAGGGTGCTCTGAGGAACAGGATATTTACAAAGGTCAGGCTGCTTTTGAGCAGTATGTCTCTCCAGTAGTTTCCAGATGATAGATCAGACGTACCAGCTTCTTCGCGGCATGTGAAATTGCGACATTGTAGTGCTTGCCTTCAGCAAGTTTTTTTTGCCAGGTAGTCTTTGAACACAGGATCCCATATACAGACATACTTTGTTGCATTGAATAGAGCATAACGTAGATATCTGGAACCTCGTTTCTCCATCTTTGCGTACGTTGAGGTCAGCTGTCCGGACTGGTAAGTCGAAGGAGACAGGCCAGCATAGGCCAGGAGCTTATCCGGTGAGGAAAAGCGCTTAAAGTCACCTGTTTCTGCGACGATAACGGCCGCCATACGCGGGCCGATGCCTGGGATGCCCAGCATCTTCGGCGGATCTTTATCCAGAAGAGCAAAGATCTGGACTTCGATCTCTTCGATCTCATCATCCAGAAAGCGGATGTGATCGATCGTGTGGCGAAGTTCAAGAGATTTGGCCGGAAAAACAGAGCCGATAGAATGGCGTGCTGCTTCTCTGATTTCAAGGGCTTTCTCTTTACCATAGTGCCCCTTGGAAGAATCTGAGATGAGATGGCAAAGCCGGGTCAGATGAGCAGAGGCGACATAAGAGGCTCCCGGAAACTCGCGGAGAAGATCATAAACGGTCGCCATGTGCAGTATCGGCACCAGCTTCTCGAGCTCCGGGAAAAGGATCACGACCAGCCTTGAGAGGGAAGATTTCAGCCTGGCACGCTCGCGGACCTTATCGGCGCGGTAACGGGTCAGTGACTTCAGCTCCTCATTCTGGTATGATGTGAGCGAGTAGGGCTGTAAAGTCCGATCGCTCATGAGAAGTCTCGCAATTGCACGGGCATCTACCGGATCCGTTTTCGTCTTTCTAAAGCTTAGACTTTTTCTGAAAAGACTGG
>CAMNGN010000007.1 GCA_946538475.1 uncultured Blautia sp. | reverse complement strand
CCAGATATTCTTTTGTCTCTGCGGAATCGTCTCCCTTTCGAAGCCATGCGATCTGATGCTTCAGATCATGATACTTCTCGGATACCAGAGCGATGGAATTTTTTGATGTCTGATAGTTCGCGTACATCTGCTCCATCATCATCTGCGTCTGCTCTGCACGCATCCTGCTGTAGGCCTCTTTGCCTGTCATGTGCAGGAGGAACATGGCGAAAACTCCGGTGAAGTCGATCAGTGCCCGAATCTGAAATACGACCCCCGGCTCCGAGGAAGAAAGAATCGTTTCTTCGAACACATTGCTGATGTTCGAAGCCAGAAAGATGAATACAGCCATTCCCCAGACGCGCAGGATGTCCTCCGTGTCTGCTTCCAGTTCTTTGTTGTATTCCCGAAATGTGCGGTTGTTTAAAAGCGCTCCGATATAGATCAGACCGTAAACTCCGATAAAGAAGGGAATTCTGATGGATAAAATATCGGGAACTTTCTTTACATTTACACCGAAGTAATACATATGCCATTCCAGCGCCGTGGCAAATTCGGCAAGGACAAATGCGAATGCCATAAAATACAGGCATTTTTTCCACGACCCGGTCATCTCCAGTTTCATGCAGGCTACAGGGATCAGCAAAAAGATCAGGAGCCTTAACACATATGTTCTCTGGTCGGGCGTCTCTGCCAAAAATGCGCACACTGACACACATCCTGTCAGCAGGATCTGCAGCAGGATCGTTTTCAGAACACTGTATTTTCGGGGATTGACCCATACATAAAGCCCGGAGTACAGCATATAAGAAAAAGCGCTGAAATAGCCGGGCGCACTCAGTGCATATAAATCTTCTGCCGTTTTCATCTCAAATGACCCTCGTCAGAGCATCCAAAAGCCCGGTTTTCTTTCTCCTGCTGACCGGAATGTTTTCTCCCCCGATCACGCAGTGGTCGCCCTCCAGCTTTTCCACCGCTTCCAGATTGATCAGATACCCTTTGTGGCAGCGGAAAAAGTTTTTGTCCCGCAGCCGTTCTTCCAGGTCGCTCATTTTCAGATTGGTCCTGACGATTCCTTCCGGTGTGTGAACTTCCATCGTATGTCCCCGGCTCTCCACATACAGGATCCTGTAGATATCCACACGCTGTGCCCCGTCAGAAAGAGGCAGCAGTAGATAATCCTCAGGGGTCTGTCTGAGCTGGCCGAGAACGCGGTCCATTCTGGCTGTGAATGTCTCGTACGATACAGGTTTGACCAGAAAATCAAAGGCTCTCACTTCATAACCCGCTATGGCAAACTGCGCTTCGTTGGTGATAAAGACGATCAGGACCTTGTTGTCCGCCTCCCGTATTCTGCCTGCCGCCTGCATTCCGTTCATAAAGCGCATCTGTATGTCCATCAGGATCAGGTCATAGTCCGAGTGATAATTCTCGACGATGTCCTCACCGTCCTGAAAGTAGCGGACACGTATTTGAATGTTCTTTTCCTTTTCGTATTCTTCCAGGAAATTGACAAGGTTCATGGCAAAATCCCGGTCATCTTCTACAATTGCTACTCTAAGCATGTTATTTTACTCGCAAAAATATAGCATTGGTATTATCTCAGGTAACGAACATATTATACCGGAAATCATGCAAAAAAGGAACCGGTCCCCATGACTCAGTGCCTTGTAATCAATTTGTCCGGCGCAGCGAGTGTCCCCGGAAGCACAAACAGGATCAGGATAAGTGAACATGACGCGCCTTTCGCAATCGTATGACAGATCTGCATAATAGAGGGGTCCCCGAACGCATAGCCCAGGATGGCTGTCACGATCACGATGATCAGGCCGGAGGTCAGGATCGTGTGTATCGATTTCCTGTAGGCCTCCTGTATGGAGTGCTCCATATCCGCAGTCTTCCTGCTCTCACGATAGTAGTTTGTATAAAGGATCGCGTAATCAATAGTGGCTCCCATCAGTATACTCTGCACTATCAGATATGCCAGATAATACATGCTCTCACCCTGAATGCCCATGATCACGACCGTAGCGTACACAGCCGTCTGGATGAGCAGAACCAGGATCACCGGTATCAATACACTTCGGAAGGTAAAAACAACTACAAGGAAGATCGCCAATGCGGTGAGGATGGTGATACGGTTTAATTCTCCCGTAAACGAACCGGACATTTCGTAGGCCATGACTGAGTTTCCGATCAGATAATACTCTCCGGTCAGCCTTTCTTTGCAGCGTTCCTCCAGTGTTCTGATAAACGCTTCCGTCTCCTCCGATTCGTCCGGAAGTGTTGTCTGCAAGGCCATCAGCGAATGCTCCGGCCCTTTAAGTCTCTTAATGCCTTCCGCTATCTGTCCCTGAAACTCCTTCGCACCTTCGATCATCTCATCCGAGATCATATTGCCGATGAGCGGATTATCAGGCAGCTCTTCTACGATAAAATCGAGCAGTTCCGGAATGGTCGCCCTCGGCGTTTCTTCTCTCCTGCCGAGGCTCAGGCTGCACATCCCGATCAGCATATCCAGAAGAGTTACTGCCTCCGATTCTTCCATTTCTCCCGGAAGGAACTCCATAAAGGCGTCCTCCATTCCCATCTCTGCTGCCATCTCAAGGAGCTCTTCTCCGGTAAAAGCTTTGCCCAGAGTGTTTGCATATGCCTGAACGCCTCTTACGTTTTTATCCTCCTCATATTCCCCGATCAATCCGGCAACCGTCTCTTCATCCTCGTTACTGTAAAGCAGCACGATAGCATTATTCTTTACAAAGACGTCATCGATCGGACTCTCTGTCACCAGTGTATAACTGATATTTGTATTTCCTCTCATAAAGAATACCAGGACAAAAAGGCCCACAAGCAGAACAGGAAAGATTCTTCTAAAACGAAAGCTCATCTTTTCCACTGCCCCGGTCGGAAAATGGGGCACCGGTTTCAGTGTCCTTAAAATGGCATTCTCACAGGAAAGGATGAGTACCGGAAGCACGGTAAACACGCAGAGCAGACTGATAAACACGCCTTTTGCAAGCACGATGCCCATGTCCTCGCCGATCTTAAAGCTCATGAAGACGAGCATCAACAGTCCCACCACTGTGGTGATCGAACTTCCGGTTATGGGGCGAAAAGCCTTCTCAAGGGCTGTTTTCATCGCTGCACTTTTCTGCTCTTTCACATCTTTGGTGCGTCCCTCATCAGTAATCTCATTCCGCTCCTGTCTGTAATACTCCATCAGCATTATGGAGTAATCCATGGAAAGCGCCAGCTGCAGGATCGAGCCTATGGCATTGGTGGTCTGTGAGACACTCCCCATGAGTATGTTGCTGCCCATGTTGATCAGCACTGCGATACCGATCGTGACGATAAACAGCAGCGGCTCAACAAAGGAGGGCGACATGATCCACAGGATCGTAAGCAGGATCGCCACAGCCGCAACCAGGATCCACGGGGGAATCGTGTTGGAAGTGGTCGTATCGACATGATAGACCATGTCATGATACCCGCTGTACTCCTTCTTGATTTCCTGCTCTATGGCCATGATCTCTTTCGAACCGAAGTCGTACATGGTATTTACAGAAAACATTGTGTAGGGAGGCTTGCAGTACTGCTCATCCTCTGCCCGATACCCTACGCTGCTTACACCGGGAATCGCCGATAAACGTTCTTTGATCTGCATATCCTCCCCCGAAGGAAGATCGGTAAACATGACTCTTATCGAATTCTCCGTAGTCAGTCCGCCAAGCTCATCTTTGATGATCTCCAGCCCGGTCTTCATCGGAGAATCATCAGGGAGATATCTTGTCAGATCCGTGACGATCTCTACACGCGGAATCAGGAGAGCACAGACAGCCGCGAGAGCCAGCACGATCAGTAAGATCTTATATCGTTGGTCTACAATAAAGCAGGCAAGTTTCTTCATGACACACCCCCTTCCGTTATCCTTATATTTTACTTTATCAGGCATCAGTTGTAAATGAAAAAGAGGCTGTCCGCTGACAGCCTCTTCCGTATTTATTACATTCCCATCTGCTTTGCAACTTCTTCTGCAAAGTTTTCCTGTTTCTTCTCGATACCTTCGCCGGTCTCGTAACGTACAAAAGTCTTGACAGCGATCTTAGCGCCGTTCTCTTTTGCGACCTGCTCGATATACTTGGAAACGATCTGCTTGCCATCCTCAGCTTTTACATAAACCTGATCGAGGAGGCAGATCTCTTTAAGCTCTTTGTTGATACGGCCGTTGATCATTCCGTCGATAACCTTCTGCGGTTTCTGGGATTCCTTCGGGTCGTTCATGATCTGAGCAAGAAGGATCTTCTTCTCGTTCTCGATGTAGTCGTCGCTGATCTCGCTTCTGTTGGTGTACAGCGGCTTAAGAGCTGCAACCTGCATAGCGATGTTCTTAGCCATCTCTTTGATGTTGTCGTTGATAACATCTGTCTCAACATCAACAAGAACGCCGATCTTTCCACCCATATGGATGTAAGAAGCGATGAATCCGTTCTCTTCGCAAAGCTTTGTGAATCTGCGGATGTTCATGTTCTCGCCGATCACTGCGATCTGTGCTGCAAGTGCTTCGTTGACAGTCTTGGTTGTGTCTGCTGCCCACGGCTCTGCAAGGAAAGCTTCGATATCAGCTGCTTCGGTAGCAAGTGCCTGTGCGGCAACCTCACCAACATAGTTGCGGAATTTCTCGTTCTTTGCAACAAAGTCTGTCTCAGCATTAACTTCGACAACAACTGCTTTCTTCTCATCATCGGATACAAGAGTCTGGCAGATACCTTCTGCTGCAATACGGCTTGCTTTCTTCTGTGCGGTAGCGAGACCTTTTTCACGAAGGAACTCTACTGCTTTGTCCATATCGCCTTCGGTAGCGGTGAGGGCTTTTTTGCAGTCCATCATGCCGGCGCCTGTCATTTCTCTGAGTTCTTTAACCTGTGCTGCTGTAATAGCCATTTATATTTCCTCCCGTACCAAATATTACTCTTCTACTGCTGCTTCCTCTGCGAACTCTTCGGATTCTGCTTCGATCTCGCCGTCAACGTTTGCCATACCCTGGTTTGCTTCGATAACAGCGTCTGCCATCTTGGAAACGATCAGTTTGACTGCACGGATAGCATCGTCGTTGCCCGGGATCACATAGTCAAGCTCTTCCGGATCGCAGTTGGTATCGCAGATACCGATAAGCGGGATTCCGAGTGTGTGAGCTTCCTGTACGCAGATTCTTTCTTTCTTCGGGTCTACGATGAAGATCGCATCCGGGATCTTCTTCATCTCTTTGATACCGCCGAGGTTCTTCTGCAGCTTGGCCATCTCTTTGCGAAGAGCGATGACTTCTTTCTTGGGAAGAACATCAAATGTGCCGTCCTGCTCCATGGTCTCGATCGCTTTGAGTCTTGCAATACGGCTCTGGATGGTCTTGAAGTTTGTGAGCATACCGCCGAGCCATCTTTCGTTTACATAGAACTGTCCGCAGCGCTCTGCTTCGGTACGGATGGCATCCTGTGCCTGCTTCTTGGTTCCTACAAAAAGAATGGATCCGCCGTTTGCTACGATATCGGCGATTGCGTTGTATGCATCGTCTACCATGCCTACAGACTGCTGAAGGTCGATGATATAGATTCCGTTACGCTCTGTGTAGATGTACGGAGCCATCTTGGGGTTCCATCTTCTTGTCTGATGTCCGAAATGAACACCTGCTTCGAGAAGCTGCTTCATTGAAATTACGCTCATGTCTTTGTCTCCTTTTTGGTTTTTTCTTCCGCACAGATCATTTTCCTTCGGGACCCTTAGGCACCCTCCCTGAGAATCACTGCGCGTGTTTGATTAGCAACTTTGACAGTATAGCACACCGGGATGCGGATGTAAAGTTTATTTATAAAAATATATGGCGCCACTCGCCCGGATTCATGTCATCCGGCAGAACGAGGGAGCCCATCCGCAGTCTTTTCAGGTATGTAACGCGGGCGCCGCAGGCTTCGACCATCCTCTTTACCTGATGAAAACGTCCTTCATGAAGGATGACACTGATCTGTGTGTCCGATATTCTGATCAGATCGGCAGGGAGCGTCATTTTTTCGTCGCCGATATCTATCCCACTTCGAAAGCGCTCCTCGGCATCGGCGCAAAGAGTCCCTTCGATTTCCGCGTAATATTCCTTCTCCACATGCTTTGCGGGTGAAAGAAGCGCATGGGCGAGCGCACCGTCATCGGTCACAAGGAGAAGCCCTTCGGTGTCTTTGTCGAGCCTGCCGACCGGAAACAGTTTGGCTCTTCTCGCTGCAGTCAGTCCCGGAAGGTCGGGCGGAAGCAGGTCCATCACCGTCTTTTCCCGCGTGTCTTCGGTTGCGGTGATCACCCCGGCAGGCTTGTACAACATATAGTACACATGCTCGGGAGCCTTTTTTACCGGATTACCGTCCAGGCACACCGGCTCTTCCCCACTCACTTTCGTCTCAGGCTTTGTCGCCTTCGCTCCGCCCACGGTCACGCGGCCTTTTCGTATCAGGTTTTTCACTTCGCTCCGTGTCCCTGCCCCGGCATCGGCAAGGTATTTGTCCAGCCTTTCCATCGTTCCTCCATATATAACACAGCCGCCCGGACTTCCGGGCGGCCATAAAATTTTTATGTCAAGTGATAAACGCCACTCCGTTTTGACTCCCGCCGGTGTTTGCGCGCTACACTGCTCTGTACCCACGCCTCTCCCCGACCTTCTTCAGCCACAGCGGCGCGGCGATCAGAAAGACGAGAAACACCACTGCGAAAATGCCATAGACCATCACCGCCACAGACTCTCCGAAATGCTGCTCCAGAGTTGTGGCCTCCTGCATGATCAGAGAGAATATGTTGGCAGACACATGCAATATGACACTGCTCCACAGGTTTCCGGTCATCTCCAGCGCCAGGGCGAAGAACATGCCCAGCACTCCGGCATAGATGCCCTGCATCATGTTGCCGTGATATACGCCAAAGAAGACAGAGGAAACAAGCGCCGCTGTCCATATCGGAAACGTATCGCGAAGCCGCAGATAGATCAGCCATCTGAAGACCATCTCCTCGGCGACCGGCGCCAGAATTCCCATGCACAGTATCAGCACCCACAACAATTTACCGCTCTCCACCTGCTCGATCACTTCGGAATAATCATCGATGGGAAACCACTGCGCCAGCAGACTGAGCAGCACATTCCCGTAGAGCGACAGCGCCGCTCCCAGACCGATCAGCAAAAGCACGGCCGGGACACTTATCTTTGCGCCGGACGGCGAGGGGATCATTCTCCCGGACATTCGGTTATCTCTGTCATTCAGATACAAAAACGCACAGGGCAGCATGGCCAGTAGTGCGGTAATTCCGGTGAGCTCGATGGTATACCGGTATGTCAGGTCATTGCCTGTTTCGGGGCCGAACATCGCTGCGGCGATCATGCCGAACACAGATGCGACCGCGATACTGATCCCCAGATGGATCCCCGCAGGATAAAGCACTCTCCAGACCTTTCTCACGATGCCTTCTTTGCGAAGCGGCGTGGAATCCAGAAAAAGCACGACATCTTCGGGAGTCTGCACGATCTTCAGAGGATCTGCCTTTTCAAGCTCACCCGGTGCGCTGTAGCCCCAGGCTGCGCCCAGGCACTCCACACCCATCGCTCTCGCACCGAACACATCGTGTTCTTTATCGCCTACCATAAGAGCTTCTTCGGGATTTTCTTCCAGGCCAAGTCTGATCAGGGCTTCCTCAACCACCTGTTCTTTTGTTCCCAGGCTCCCGTCAAGGCCCGATCCGACGACCACTTCGAAATATTTTGCAATATCGAAATGTTCCAGGATCCGGAGCACGAACGGCTCGGGTTTGGAGGATGCAACCGCCAGTGTATATCCGTCAATACGAAGATCCTCCAGCATCTGAACAATACCGGGATACAGTTCGTTCTCATACATACCGATCGGCACGTATCTTTCCCGATAGTACTTCGTCGCAATTTCGGCAGTCTCCTCATCGACCCCCGCGTATTGCATGAACTGCTCTTTCAGCGGCGGCCCCACAAACACGCGGAGCTTTTCGACGTCCTCCTCGGGGCGGCCGATACGCGCCAGCGCGTACTGCACAGACCGCATGATCCCGGGGCCCGACTCCGTGAGCGTTCCGTCCAGATCAAAAAGAATCGCTTTATACATAAATTCACATCCTGTCAGGTGCAGAAAAACCTAAAAGGTCGATGCTTGTCTCCAGTACTTTTTTGGTCAGTGCCAGAAGTGCGATCAGTGATCCTTTCACCTCGGGATCCTCCTGTGAGAGGATCTTTGTCTCATGATAAAAGCTGTTGAACGCGTTCGATACTTCGTAGATGTATGCGCAGATCTTATGCGGTGCCTTTTCATCAAAAGCGTTCTCGACGGTCTGCCCGAACGCGGTCAGCCTGAGCATCAGGTTTTTCTGGCTCTCGTTGATGGCCGGAAGAATGACGAGACCTTCATCGCTGCCGCCCTCTTCCGCGTAGCGGGAAAGGATGGATTTGATACGCACGATCGTATAGAGGATATACGGTCCGGTATTTCCTTCAAAAGAAGTAAAGCGGTCCACATCAAAGACATAGTCTTTTGTGGCCTGGTTGGAAAGGTCTCCGTATTTGATGGCCGAAAGTCCGACGACCTTTGCGGTATTCTCGGCGTCCGTGTCTTTCACACTGCGGTTTTCGACGATCTTTTTGAACATTTCCTGCTCGATGTCCCCGATCAGGTTCTCGAGTCTCATCACACCGCCGTCCCTGGTCTTAAACGGCTTTCCGTCCTTGCCGTTCATCGTGCCGAAGCCGAGGAAGCTGAGGCGTGTCGTATCCTTTACAAGGCCGGTCTTTCTTGCGCAGCGGAATACCTGTTCAAAGTGAAGATCCTGCCTTTTATCGACCACGTAGAGCATTTCATCCGGGTCGTAGAGCTTCATTCTCTCCACGATCGTGGCCAGGTCTGTGGTCGTATAGAGCGAAGCACCGTCCGATTTAAGAAGCATACAGGGGGGAATTTCCTTTGTGTCGCCCTCTTCACTCACATCGACGACCAGGGCTCCCTGATCCTCATAGGCGTAGCCTTCATCCTTCATCCGCTGTACCATATCCGGAATATAGGGCTGTGCATCGGACTCCGCTTTCCACAGATCAAATTCCACGTTCAGGCGGGAATAGTTCTTTTTGAGGTCTGTCACGGAAACCTTCATGATATGGTTCCAGAGTGCCATGTATCCCGGCTTGCCGTTCTGCAGCTGCTCGGTCGCTTCCAGAGCTTCGTTTCTGTAATCCTCATCGACCTTGGAGCGTGCGCTGGCCGCGGGATAGATCTCTTCCAGCTCGCTGATGGTGAACGGTGCCTCTTCGGGATATTCTCCTTTGAATTCATCATCAAAATAAGGAAGATCGGGCTTTCTGCAGCGCAGCTCGGTGATGATCAGGCCCATCTGCAGGCCCCAGTCGCCCAGGTGCACGTCGCCGATCACATTGTGTCCCATATAACGCCCAATGCGCTTGATGCTCTCGCCGATGATCGCGGAGCGGAGATGTCCCACATGCAGCGGCTTGGCCACATTCGGTCCGCCGTAGTCGATGATGATCGTCTCAGGCTTTTCCGCGCGGGTGACCGAAAGATAAGGGTCGGACACCATGTCTCTCAGATATTCAGCCAGAAATTCTTTGTCTGTATCAAGGTTGATAAAGCCGGGCTTTACCACTTCTATCTTGTCAAAAACGCGGGAACCTGCAAGGTTTGCCGCGACGTCATCCGCGATCATGAACGGGGCTTTTTTATATTTTTTGGCCCCTGCCATTGCGCCGTTGCACTGATACTCACAAAGGTCGGGACGGTTTGAGATTACCACCTTTCCCAGCGCGGGATCGTATCCTGCCGCCTCAAATGCCTTTGCCAGCTCTTCCCCCATGTAATCGTTCAGTTTCTTCATTATATATTTGTTCGCTCCTCTCCGTCAGGTACATCTTATTTCAGGCGTGCCAGACTTTTGTCGCCGTAAGTGCCAGTGCTCCGTAGCCGATATGGCAGGAAACGCTGAGTGAAAGCGGATCCATACGGCACTCTGTAAACTCAGGGAACTCTTTCATTACTTCCTTTACAAACTCATCCGCCTCATCCTTGTTGCCGGTGTAAGCGCCCTGCAGTATAATATGTCCGTCCTTCAGAGGCTGTTTGAATCTGGTATCCAGATCTTTTCGCACAGCCTTCATCATCACTTTCATGGCCTGCTTTTTACCGCGCACCTTGGAATAGGCATCCAGCTTTTCACCCTGGATCTGAAGGACCGGCTTCAGGTTAAGTACCGTGCCGATCGCTGCCGCCGCAGGTGTGATCCTTCCGCCTCTTTTGAGGTATTTCAGTGTCTCCAGTGTGATGTAAATGCTGGCTTCCATCTTGTCCTTCAGAAGGGCCTTTCTGATCTCTATCGCGTTCATTCCGGCTTCGGCCATAGCCATCGCGTCCAGCACAGACTGCCTCTGCGTAACCGAGATCCTCTGGTTGTCCACCACCTGTACCTTGTCGTCATAATCCTGTGCAAGCATGAGCGCTGTCGCGCAGGAAGAACTGAGGCCGCTGGACATCGGTATGTATACGATCTCGTCGTGCGTCTTTAAAAGTCCGTCCCACAGGCTGCACAGATCTCCGGGGCTGGGCTGGGATGTCGATATTTTTGCGTCTTTCTTCAGAAGCTCATAAAACTGCTCCTGTGTCAGACTGATATCTTCCAGGTATAATTCCCCATCAATAAAGAATGGCATGGGAACCACGCTGACGCCGAGTTTTTTTCCCTCATCCTGCGTGATACCGCTGTTGCTGTCAGTTACAATGGCAATTTTGCTCATGATTTATCTCCCAAAAAAAATTTCCTTTTCTTATAAAAAGCATTCTTGTTCCTTCACGTTCTGATACATAGTAACACACTTCGTTATGTTTCACAAGAAAAAGAAAAAAGCGCCCCGGCACCCGGTGCCGGGGCAAAGCTGCCGGGATCCGGCAGCCTTCTGCTGCTTTATTCACTTCTGAGTGCATCGATCGGATTAAGGTTGGCTGCCTTTACGGAAGGCAGAAAGCCAAACACCAGGCCGATGATCATCGAAAAAATAACCGAGAAAATGATTGCGGGCACACTTATCGCCGAGGGCGCTCCCGTGACCCGCGACACCGCCCCGGAAAGCCCGATCCCTGTGATCACACCAATGATCCCTCCGATGCTGGTAAGAACGGAGGCTTCGGTAAGAAACTGTCCGAGGATCGTGCTTTTTCTGGCGCCGATCGCTTTTTTCAGACCGATCTCGCCGGTCCTCTCGGTGACCGACACAAGCATGATGTTCATGACGCCTATACCGCCTACCAGCAGGGAAATGGAAGCGATCCAGATCAGCTGCTGGCTGGTACTTTCGCTGAGCCTCTGCATGCTTCGCACCTGCTCCATAATATCATCCGCCTTATACGAAAAACCGGTACTGTTCTTTCGGTTATCGATATTGGAGTTGAGAATATCGGCGGCCGCCTTGCCGGCGGTGCTCATATTGTCGGTGGAATCCGCTTTGATCACGGCATTCTGCGGCTCATCAAATTTGAAGGGGATCGGCCAGCTCTTGAACGGCAGCATCACCGTTCCGACCGTCGTCTCACTGTAGGTGTCGTAGTCCGAAAGGTTCTCCATCTTTGGGAGGTATTCATCCTTTTTTCCGACCACGCCTACTATGGTAAACGGTTCCTGCTGAATCTCCAGCACCTTGCCCACCGGATCTTCGCCCAGGAAGAGATTCTCGACCACGCTCGTATCCACCAGGATAACCTTTGCAAAGTGCGAGAAGTCCCGTTCCACAAATCCACGTCCCAGAACGACCTGGTAACCGCAGGTATCCAGATAATTTGCGTCTATGCCCAGCACCGCGCCTCCCGAAAAGGAGGTGTCCCCATAATAGATGTCCGTGTAGGTGCGGCTGTAGAAAAACGTCGCATTTTCGATATGTTTCTGTTTCAGCACCTGGTCTTTCTGCTCCTGCAGGATCACAGGCGGATTCTTATCGCTTCCGGAATCTCCGTAATATTCGTAGTCTCCGTCATAGAGAGTGATCGTGACAGTGTTGTTTCCGGCACCGATCAGGTCCTCTTTGATCTGCTCGCTGGTCCCCTTGATCGTCGAAACGATCGAGATGATCGACGCAATGCCGATGATTATTCCCAGCATTGTCAGGAAAGACCGCATTTTGTGCGACCAGATCCCCTGAAAAGCCAGGCGTATGTTTTCCAGCATAAAGCCGATCCTCCTCCTAAAACATCATATCACTGTAGTCATAAAGATCATCGAGACTGCCCGGAACCGTTTTGGTCCCTTCGACCGCGTCCTCGCTGTAGGGGAACGCAAGTTTATCATCGCTCCTCAAGCCTCCCGTGATCGTGATCGAGTATCCGTACGAGTCTACCTTTCCGACCCGCACATATTGTTTTGCCAGAACACCGTTCTCCTCTTTCATCACATAGCTCCTGCCGTTCTCGGAACGCACAAAAGCTTTGTTGATGGTGATACCGGCCGTCTCCTCCGGGCCCGTTGGCGGAAGTGTTACCGAGATGAGCCATGTATCTTCGTTGATATCCAGATCCTGCTGTACGATGGTCGCGGTAAAACCGTATACAGAAGCGTTCGGATTGCTGTCACTGTAGCCCGAAGAGGAGGCTGAGCTATCCGGATAAGTCGAAACATCGATCACTTCGGCGTCGAACGATTCACCCATGTCGGTGGTGCAGATGACGGTCGAGCCGGGTGCGATCTGATCCAGCATCATCTCGCTCACCTGTCCGGCAAGATAATATCCGTCTTTGCTCTTCACTCTCAGAAAAGAATCCATGGAGGATGTTCCCGCATTGGGATCGCCCGTATAGCTCACGGTTCCGTCGATACGGCTCCTTATCTCCTTGATCTCGCATCTTTTCTGCAGCCTTGTCAGTTCCTTTTCACCCTGCTTTATGCCGAGTTCCAGGTCCTTTATCGTCTGCTCCTGCTGTTTTATCGCTTCGTCACGGGTCATCCCGGGTTCCGAGGTATCCTCTTCCACGCCATAGTCATCTTCCCAGTATTCTTCCACGATGTCGTCTTCTGTTTCCTCCTCAGGCTCTGTATACGCCTGGGCTTCCGAAACGAAGATTTCCATTTCCTCCTCAGGGTCGAAAGGTGTTACAAAATCCGCCGCACCGTAATACAGGATATAACTCATGCCGCTCAGGTCGGGATCCTCTTCATTCCGGTCAGGGAGCACATCATTTTCAAAAAACACCAGCGCAAACCAGTAGCCGTCCTCGTAGAGCGTCCTGGTTCCGTCATAGCTCAGCCCCGCCATCAGGTTGATGAAGGAGCCCTTCATAATGATGGATTCTTCGAGGCTTGAGCATATAAAAACAAAAGGATCTTCGTTTGTCCCGCTGCCGGATATGGGGTCGGATTCATAATCCAGGACCTTATACAGCTCTATCTCATCGGGCAGCTCATCCGGCGCAGTCGGTGTCCTGTCGGGGTGTTCCTCCGCCGCAGGTGTCGGGGAGAGTGTCGGACCCGGTGTGGGCGTATTCTCTGTCAGTTCGGCCGGCTCGTCCTCGACAAGCTCATTTCCGTAATCCATCTCCTCCGGAAACTCCTCCACAAGTTCGCCTGTGCCCTGTTCCGGAAGCGGTTCTTCTACCTCCCCGGTGAATTCTTCCCCGTTCTCTTCAACAGGGATTTCCTCCTGTATCAGCCCA
Source organism: uncultured Blautia sp. (assembly GCA_946538475.1). GTDB lineage: Bacteria > Bacillota > Clostridia > Lachnospirales > Lachnospiraceae > Blautia_A. The sequence continues at coordinate 13,082 of CAMNGN010000007.1, read as the reverse complement.
TCATCGATAATTCCTGTTTCTGCTGCGCTTTCTCCCGGCAGAGTTTCGTATCCGTCGCCCGGCTCGATCGTATCTGTGATCCCTGTATCGCTGCCAAGGTCGACCATATCTTCCGGTAAACTTTCGGTCACAGGAATTTCTTCCGTCAAAAGCTCGGCGACATCCCCCATGGGAACGGTTTTTTCTTTCGCAAAAAGCCCGGCAAGCGGCATGGCTGCGGCAAGATATGCAGGTGTCCCTTCATGCGCAGTGTTCATTCCGAACAGCAGTTCTTCATCACCGTTGTAGTCACCTTCCACGTATTCATCGCCGGCGGATCCTTCCACATATCCACCGTCGGAATCCCGAACGACTATAGTGTCACTGCCACCCGAGTCGCTGCCGGAATCACTGCCGGAATCCGTGGATTCTTCCTCGATCGGTCCTCCATGCTGCAGGCTGTACAGCCTGTTGTTTGCCGTCTCCAGATTCTGCCGCAGCTGCTGAAGCTTGAGGTCCTGAAGCCCCAGCTCCATCTCCGAAAGAGTCGTATCGATCGTCATAAGAAGATCGCCCGTCTTTACTTCATCACCTACATTTACCAGCAGATCTCCGACAATAATGTCCTTATCTATTCTTATATTCTGCGTCACATTCATCGCGATGCTGCCGGTGAGCGAAGAATCATAATAATTATAATTATCATAATCTTCCGTGATCAGCTCGGAGACATCCACGACCGTGACCTTTGGCGAGTTCTTTTCCTTCAGCCAGGAAAGGCCCTTATACCCACCGAAAGCAGCCAGTGAAACAGCTGTTATGGCTGCTATCCACCTCTTTGCTTTGCCCAAAAGATCACCCCTCTTTAAGTATACCGTCCCTTATCGTGACAACGCGCCGTGCATGGGACGCAATTTCGGCATCATGCGTGATCATCAGGACAGACACTCCTTCTTCATTCAGTTTCTCAAACAGTTCCATAACTGCACTCCCCGAACGGCTGTCCAGCGCACCTGTCGGTTCATCCGCCAGAAGGAGCCTGGGGTTGTTTACCATCGCTCTGGCAATGGCCACTCTTTGCATCTGCCCACCCGAAAGCTGATTGGGTCTGAAATCGACACGGTCGGCGAGCCCCACACGGTCCAGGGCGCGAAAAGCCCGCTCGCGTCTTTCCTTTCGCGGCACTTTTGCGTAGTTCAGCGGCATCTCTACATTGGACAGTGCCGTTTGTCTCGGGAGCAGATGAAAACTCTGAAACACGAATCCGATCTTATTGAGCCTTACATCCGACATTTCGTTTTCGCTCATCTTGCTGATGTCCTGTCCGTCGAGATAATAAGTTCCGCCGGTAGCCTGATCGAGACAGCCGATGATATTCATAAGCGTACTTTTTCCGGAGCCCGAAGGGCCCATGATAGCCACGTACTCGCCCTCTTCCATCGAAAAATCGACATTCTTCAGGGCTTCCACCACATATTTCCCCTGATAATAGTTTTTGCAGATTCCCTGCAAATCCAGGATCAGTCTGCCGCTCATACCGCAAATCCCTCATTATTCCGGCTGTTCTGCATGTTCATCATCTTATCTCCTGAGATTCCGTATCGTCGAATGATTCGACATTCGAATCGTCGACCACTTCGTAATCGGATTCGTCGATTACCTGCACTTCGGAGTCATCGATATATTCCGCGTCGGATTCATCGTAATATCCTTCATCAAAGTCCTCGATCACTTCCACTTCGGAATCGTCGATATATTCCGTTTCGTCTCCATCGATGACGTAAACGTCTTCGCCTTCGATCATCTCGTAGTCTTCGCCGGTGTCATCATAGACTTCTTCTACGTCCACATCGAAATCATCGGTGTAGTACTCCGACTCGTCATACATTTCATCGCCATACCCGCCGTCTTCGCCGTAGTATTCATCCTCTGTGGGTTCCATATTTTCCATTTCCCAGGTTATGGTCTGATCCAGTGTGCCCGGTCTGGCAGCCATGCCTTCTTCAAGAGAAGCGGCAGGGAATGCGATATAGTCGTCCTCGGTAATGCCGTCCAGAATCTCGTACTTTAACTCATTGGCATCGTACTCGCCCAATTTAACGGACTTTTTGATCAGTTTGTTGTTTTCGTCCACCGACCACACATAAGGATCTTCGGTATCTGTTCCGGCAATAAAGTCTTCCGACAGCCAGAGTCCCGTTTTCTGTTCTTCCTGTCCCACATCTCTCTCTATATAAACGTGCTGTCCGAGCATAAGTCCTTCGGAATCCTCAAGTTCGACATAGAAAGGATACGAACTGGACGATGTCATCTGATCACCGCCCGACTGATAATCGCTGCTCTGATTTTTGCTGTTCTGGCTGTCAACACTGCCCATGGTGCCGTGCCACACCTGCGTCTCATCCGCCCTGGAACGGATGACCGCGCCTTCGCCCGGAACGATCTCATCGCGGTTGAGTTCGTTGACCGTACCTTTTACACGATACTCACCTGTACTGAGTATGGTGATAAATGCACCGTCGGAACTGTCGGCGTCGCTCGAGTAGGACGAAGAATCCTGCTCCAGATCGTTCGTCACAGCCTGTGTCTCATCTGTTGTACTCAGTTTGCTTGTGTCGATCTTTTGAACGATCCCATCTATATCGCTCAGTACCTGCGTGTCGCCGGTCTGGCCCTCGAGCTTTATGATCTCGGCCGATTTTGCCTTCTGATCATATTCATTCTTTTTCAGATTGAGCTCTGCGTTCTGTATATCGATCATTATTTCGAGCTGACGATTGGCATTCTCTTTTTTTTCGCGTTCTGTATTGTATGTATTGATCTGATTCTGAAAGCTGAGCGCTTCATTTTGAAGCTGTTCCAGATCGAGTCTCGCCTGTGCGAGTTTTTCTTCTATGCTGCTCAGGTCATATTCAAACAGGAGCTGGCCCGCCTTAACTTCATCGCCGACCTTTACCTTTACTTCTTTGACCTTTCGATCTGCGTCCTTCTGTACGGATACCGTCTCCTGGGGCTCTACCACGCCGGCAAACCGGTTTTCCGCGCCGGAGATCTTCCCCATGATCGTGCTTACCAGGGTTACGTAAACTGCTCCGGTACTTTCCTGGGCGGGAAGAAAACTTCCGTCATTATAGTAATACCACCCGGCAGCTCCGACAGCGCCGGCCAGCAGAACAACCAGGGCAGCAACAGCAGCTTTTTTCATAAACTACCTCCATTGCTTCCATTGCTATGGAATTTACGGGGCCATGAGCCATGGCACCTCGGTTTTGATTATAACAGGTTATTACAGATTATTAAAGTAATCATGTTATTTTGCAATAGTTTTCACAAATATTTCACCCTTTCCCGTTTCGTGGGCAGTCGTTCAAATGATGTGGGGCAAAGGTTACCGGCAGCCGGCAGTACACTTCCCGGGCTATCGGTAATAAGATGGACACTGATTTTTTGACAAAATCAAATCTATCCGGTATAATGAACAGAACTATATTCAGTACGCCACTGTCCGTCTTTATGACATACCCAAACTCTCCAGAAAGGAAAGAAAACTCATGAAAACCCTTAGACATCTGCTTTCCGTTCTCCTGTGTGTTTTTACATTCCTGTGCATCGGATGTTCGGGAGACGACCACTCCGATATAAGGAAAGCAATCTCTGCCGAGCTGGACTCTTTAAAAAGTCCTGACACGGATGAAGCCTACTCTTATCTGAGCCAGAGCGATCTTTTTCCCGACGGGGCCGACGCTTCGGACGAAGCGCCTTCCGCTGAGGTTAAAGATGTTTTTTCCATGTTTTTTAAGAACTTTGACTACAATATCCAATCTGTGAACGTTTCTGAAGACGGCAATACCGCCACCGCTTCTGTACGTCTTACCACCATCGACGCCGAGGCCTTATCCAAAGACTTTGCTTCGTCGAGCCTTCGCGAAGCTATCAGGACCGCATCTCAGACCGGCGGGTCCGAATCTCGTGCATCGATCGGGGAGCGCTATCTTCTGCTCAATCATCTTCTCAAGACAGGAGAATACAGTTCTGTCGAATCCGACTGTACAATAAAGCTCACGAACAACGATAACAGCTGGACCGTCGATCATACTGCGGCGCTCGAAAATCAGCTTGTCGGAGGACTTGTATCACGTCTGGCCGATCCTTATATCCTGACCCCCGAAGAGACGATCGACATCTATCTGGGGACCATCCGCAAAATGAATACCGATGAGCTCAGCAGCTACCTCGGATTAAACGGTCTGTATTCAGAGTCCGATGATTCTCTCAGGCAGATATACAATGCCATGGTCGAGCAGGTTCACGATCACTTTAACTATTCCATTCAGGATGGCAGTCAAAGCGGAACCTCGGCAACCGTCAACACAGCGATCACCTCGTTCAACAGCGATGCCGTGATGGAACGGTATCATTCTGAGATGGACAGCTATCTGGCGACAGCAGACGCTGTGATCGAAGGTTCCGATGCCAGGCTTGCCTATTCGAGAAATCTTCTTCTGAGGTGCATCAAGGAGAACACGGACGTCACGGAAAACAATGTCTCTTTCTCCCTGAAGAACGACGGTGTTTCATGGAAGCTTCTCGATCCCGGGAAGGCCTTCGGCGAAGCGCTGTTCGGCACCATCAATGTCGATGAGGAATCCTGAGGTTATTATATCAGCACATAAAGTGTGTTTTGTTGATATACGTTAATATAACAGAAAACGGGAATTGCTCTGTAATATAGCAATTCCCGTTTTTTTCGTTATTTTATTCCTGCGCAGCCTCTGTGTCTTTTCTGATCTCCAGATGCAGCTCTTCAAGCTGTTTTTCGTCCACCTCGGACGGGGATTTTGTCATCAGGCAGGAGGCATCTTTTACCTTCGGGAACGCGATGACGTCGCGGATCGAATCTACCTTTGCCATCAGCATGACCAGACGGTCAAGGCCGTAGGCAAGTCCTGCGTGAGGCGGTACTCCGTAACGGAAGGCATCCAGAAGGAAGCCGAACTGTTCGTGGGCCTGCTCTTTGGTAAAGCCAAGCTTCTCGAACATCTTCTCCTGAATATCATCCTGGTGAATACGTACCGAGCCGCCGCCGATCTCGTTGCCGTTCAGGACAATGTCGTAAGCCTTTGCTCTGACTTTTCCGGGATCGGTATCGAGAAGATCGATATCCTCTTCCATCAGCATGGTGAACGGATGATGCATTGCGGTGAAACGGTTCTCCTCTTCGCTCCACTCAAGAAGCGGGAACTCTGTCACCCACACGAACCGGTATTCGTTCTTGTCGAGCAGTCCCATCTGTTCTGCCAGTTCAAGACGAAGAGCGCCGAGGACATCGTAGACCAGTTTCTTTTTGTCTGCGGCAAACAGAAGGAGGTCTCCGTTTTCGCCTTCCATCGCGCTGATCAGGGCACTCATCTCCTCATCAGTCATGAATTTGGCAAAGCTGGATTTTACGGTACCGTCCTCACCAATCGCGATATATGCCAGTCCTTTGGCACCGTAGCCTCTCACGAATTCGACCAGCTTGTCGATCTTCTTTCTGGGCATTCCGCCCTGTCCCTTAGCGTTGATGCCGCGTACGCTTCCGCCTGCTTCGAGCGCGCCGGTAAACACGCCGAAACCACAGTTTTTCACGATATCGCTCACATCATGCAGCTCCATGCCGAAACGCATATCGGGCTTGTCGGAGCCGAAGCGGTCCATGGCTTCCTGCCAGGTGATACGCTGAATGGGAAGCGGAACATCTACATCCAGGACTTCTTTAAAGAGGAAGGCCAGGAATCTTTCGTTTACATCGATGACATCATCCACATCGACAAAGGAAAGCTCCATATCGATCTGGGTAAATTCGGGCTGACGGTCCGCTCTCAGGTCCTCGTCGCGGAAACAGCGGGCGATCTGGATATAGCGGTCATAACCGGAGCACATCAGCAGCTGCTTGTAGAGCTGAGGGGACTGCGGAAGTCCGTAGAAGCATCCCGGATGAATACGTGACGGAACAAGATAATCTCTTGCGCCTTCCGGTGTGCTCTTGCCGAGCATCGGGGTTTCGATCTCGAGAAATCCTTCTTTTGCGAAGAACTGCCTGGTCAGCATGGCCACCTTGCTGCGAAGCATGATATTTCTCTGGATGTCCGGTCTTCTCAGATCGAGATAGCGGTATTTCAGACGGACTTCGTCACGTGTTTTGCTGTCCTCTTTTACTTCGAAAGGAGGAACATCCGATTCAGAAAGGATCCTGAAGGACTTTACGCGCATCTCGAGCGCGCCTGTCGCCAGACTCTTGTTCACTTCTCCGCCACGTGCCTCCACGACACCTGTGGCAGCGATGACAAATTCCGATCTGAGGCCTGCGGCCTTCTCAAAATCGGCACTGTTTACACCCCTCTCATCGTTCTCAAAAAGCAGCTGCATGATGCCCGAACGATCGCGGAGGTCAACAAAAATAACACCGCCGATATTACGTACTTTCTGCACCCATCCCATGAGCGTAGCTGTGCTGCCGATCATCTGCTCTGTAACCTCTGCACAGCGGCAGGTTCTGTGCAGTCCTCTCATACTCTCAGCCATTATCGTATGTCTCCTTTTATATGTTTTCAGTTCCTGAAAAATTCTTCTATCTCGGTGTATCCTTCCGAAATAAGCTGATCCTTCTGGAACTTTTTGTTTTTCTTCATGATCGAAATATTGACTACCGTACCCTGCTGCCTCTCTTCCGTCGCCTTGCGGACGATGTCTGCCATCTTGTCGGCAGGCATATTCTTCTCGATCAGGAATGCCTTGCGGCCATGCTGATCGGGGATCTTGTATCCGCGCTCAAGAAGAAGCATGACGATCCTCTCGAATCCGATGGAAAAGCCGCACGCGCTGATGTTGTTGCCGGTAAATTTGCCGATCATCTCATCATAACGTCCGCCGCCGCCGACGCTGCCGCCGAACTCGTCCATGGCGATCTCGAAGATAGGACCCGTATAATAGGACATGCCTCGTACAAGCGTAGGATCAAAACTCATTTTGAAATCGCCCGTCTTGACATCTTCCACCGTACAGATGATTGTCTCAAGGTCATCCGCGATCTGCGGCTCCAGGAAGCCGTTCAGTTTTTCTTTCAGGTATCTCACACCTGTGACATCGTTCTGCACTTCGCGGAACAGGGACAGGTATTTCTCGATTGCCTGCGGATCGAAGCCTTCATTTTTCAGTTCTTCTTCCACACCCTCAAGGCCGATCTTGTCCATCTTGTCAAGGATGATGAACACGGTATCGTAGCTTTCTTCCGGGAAACCGCTGTATGCGGCCATTGCCTTAAGGATACGTCTGTCATTGATACGGATCGTATAGTTGTGAAAATCAAGCTTGCCGAGAAGGGTGGTCGTTGCCAGGCAGAGTTCTATCTCGGCCAGATACGTGTTTTCACCCAGGATATCGATGTCACACTGCATGAACTGACGGAATCTTCCGCGCTGAGGACGGTCGGCTCTCCACACATTTCCCATCTGCAGAGCCTTGAAGGGTGCCGGCAGAGTGTTCGCATTGTTCGAATAATATCTGCAAAGCGGCACGGTCAGGTCATATCTCAGTCCGGAATCCACCAGATCGGCTTCGGTCCCGGCCTGCTCAAGTTTGAGCTTTTCTCCTCTTTTCAGGATCTTAAAGATCAGCTTCTCGTTTTCGCCGCCCTGCTTGCTGCAGAGGTTCTCGATATGCTCCACGCACGGTGTCTCTATCGATGAAAAGCCGAATGTACCATATGTCTCCCTCACCATGTTCATCACATAGTTCCGGATGTCCATCTCGGAAGGCAGGATGTCTTTCATACCTGTCACAGGTTTTTTCTTCAGTGCCATTTTTCCTCCTTATTTTTGTCTGCGTATGAATCAAACGCAGAAGTATTTCCGATATCATTTACGTCGGGGCTGTGCATCACACGCAGGAATGCGAGGAATACTTCCATGTCAAAATCCTTGACCTCTTCGATCATCATCTCCATGGCAGTGTCCTTATCAAACGCGCTTCTGTACGGCCTGTCGGATCTGAGCGCGGTGTACACGTCGCACACCCTTATGACCCTGGCCCCCAGCGGAATATCCTTTCCGGAAAGATTGTCGGGATATCCTGTCCCGTCGTAATTTTCATGATGGTGCAGCACGGCTTTCAGAACAGACTCCGGATAGTTCTGTCCCTTAAGTAACTCATAGCCAAGAGTCGAATGCATCCTCACATACTTCAGCTCTTCCACCATCAGCGAGTTCTGCCTCTGTCCGTCTATATACTCTTTGAGTTTCAGTTTGCCGATGTCATGCAGCATTCCGGCAAGCGATATATCGTAGCACACAGTTCTCGGAAGCCCCATCTCCATTGCTACCCGCCGCGCGAGATTGCACACAACGATACCGTGCCTGATCTCGGACGCAAGACTGTACCCGGTGATTATGCTTTTCTGCTTTCCGTCCGCAGTTCCCTGCTCCGACGTTCTGCCGAAATTCTCAAGATAATCTTCCATTCATTCCTCCCGGGCTGCTCACAGCCATCCGGTTATGCCGGCACGCTTCCTCTCGATCATCTCATCGATGCGAGCGATGTAATTCGAAACATCCTTGACATTCTCGACTCTCTCGATACGGTTGCTGTTCGGCACCACAAGCTTGGAAGCGCCTCCCGCTCCCAGAGCGATGATGGGTTCTTTTTCTTCCATAATCAGTATATTGTAAATCCCGGCTTTGTCAACCTTGGAATAACCTACGTTCTCAAAATTGCCCTTCATGTTTTTCTGGCGGTACAGGTAATACGGGCTCATGCCCATTCCATAGGCCGCCTGCATGGTGAGGTCCAGGATGCGCTGATTGTTCTCAAACGTCATTTCTTTGTATTCGTCGCGGAATATATTCAGCCTGGCCGCCCTTTTTACGGCCAGTGAATGTACGGTCATGCTGTCCGGATCAAGGGCCGTCACTTCGTCCAGCGTAGACTTAACCATTTTTTCGTCCTCTCCCGGGAGTCCGATAATAAGGTCCATATTGATGTCGTCAAAGCCGGCTTCTCTTGCTGTCCGAAATGCCCGGACCGTGTCCTCTGTCGTATGCCTTCTTCCGATCAGGTCCAGCGTCTCCTGATTCATCGTCTGCGGATTCACCGAGATTCTGGACACATCGAACTCCTTGAGCGCAGCGAGCTTCCCGGCTGTAATACTGTCAGGCCTTCCGGCTTCCACGGTAAATTCAACGGCATCACCGACCGGAAATTCAGCGGTAAGCACAGATAACAGTCTTCGAAGCTGATCCGGGGAAAGCGTCGTCGGAGTGCCTCCTCCGATATAGACTGAGTCGAGGTGCCGTCCCGTGCTCTGCATAATGGCCGCCGTCGCCTTTATCTCGCGGATCAGGCAGTCCAGATACTCATCCACTCTTTTCTGCCATACGCTAAGCGGATAGGAGCTGAACGAACAGTACAGGCAGATGCTCGGGCAGAAGGGAATTCCCACATAAAGGCTGTATCCGTTGCGGCAGTCTATGTCCTTCAGAATGTCCTTTTCACGGTTGGCAATGGCCACGGCCAGCGCCGCTTTTTTGCTGCTGACCAGATACCTGCTTCTCAGTTCTTCCGCTATCTCGGTATTCTTTCTGCCCTGTTCCAGCATGATCATCGCAAGTTTGGCGGGTCTTATCCCTGTCAGGTTTCCCCACGGCAGTTCTTTTCCCGAAGTCCTGACCAGCATATTGTACAGTTCATATTTGATCCTGTCTTTGGTGGCTTTTCTGTCCGTCACGCCAAAAAGGGCATCCTTCTCTGCTTCTCCGGACTGCCCCTTCACTTCTCCGGCTGAAATAACGCCGGATCCCTCATTCGTATGATAACAGATCTTATACTCTTCCTCTTCCTTAAGGACCAGGAAGTTCAGATCCGGACCTTCCGCGCCGGCCTCCCCTTCCTCTTTCTCCTCATCGTACGTGATGTCGAAGACAGCTTCAGGATAAAACGCGCGGATCAGTTCAAAAATGTCATGTTCAAAATCTGTATTTAAAAATCGAATACCGATGTTACACAAATGGATTGTACCTCTTTTCGTCGCCGATCGTTGTCGACGAATTGTGCCCGGGATAAACTTCGGTCTCCTCGGGCAGATTATCGATGAGTCTGTGAAGACTCGTGATGATCTGCGACATGCTTCCTCCCGGAAAATCCGTGCGGCCGACCGAACCGCAGAACAGCGTATCTCCGCTGAAAAGGATCTTTTCTTCGGGAAGGTAATAGCAGCAGCCTCCCACAGTATGTCCCGGAGTGTGCATCACCTGAACGCGGAATCCGGCACAGATGAATTCATCATTATCATCCAGATATTTATCCGCGTCAAACGAAGCGGGTACCCTGTAATACTCCGTCATATTTTTTACCGGATCACGCAGCATATCTGCCTCGGCCCTGCAGGCACAGATGGGAATGTGGTAGTATTCCTTGAGCTCCTGCGCCGCCATGATGTGGTCAAAGTGGCCGTGCGTAAGCAGAATGGCCGTCGGTTTTCCGTCCATCTCCAGGACCGTCTCTTTGATCCTCGATGCGTTTGCGGCAGGATCGACGATAAACATCTCCCGGGTCTCAGTGTTCTTCACAAAATAGACATTGGTCTGAATCGGCCCCAGCACTGCCTGTCTAAGCATTAATCGACTCATAAAAACTCCTCGGCAAATCAGCCCGTAGTTCTCTCTACATCCAGCACGCTTTCCACCTGACGGATCTTTTCGATCAGGCTCTGCAGTACCTCTTTGTTCTCCACATTGAACGTCACGGAAATCGTTGCTTTTTCCTGTTTGCTGGCCCGGCTGTTGAGGCTTCTAAGGTCGATCTTCCGCTCGGTAAAGATTTTGGAGAGGTCCACCAGAAGTCCCGTTCTGTTGTTCGCATAAATGTGAAGCTCGGCGGCATATTTTTCGTCAGCCCTTATTTCGGGCTCCTGCCACTCCGCTTCGATCAGCCTGGTCCTGTCGGACTCGGACATGTTGATCACGTTCACGCAGTCTGTACGGTGAATGGTGATGCCGCGGCCTCTTGTGACAAATCCCACGATCTCGTCGCCCGGGATCGGGCTGCAGCATTTGCTGAAACGGACAGCCACATCGTGGATGCCTTTTACCAGAATTCCGCCTTTGTTGCGGGTAATGTGAAGTTTATCTTTGTTCTCCGATGCGGCCTCCAGAACCTGTTCATCGGTGATATTTTTCTTGTTCTCTTTTTCCCAGGCCTCATAGAGCTTGTTGAAGACCTGTCCTTCTTTCAGGCCGCCGTGTCCGATGGCTGCCAGGACGGAGTCCCAGTCGCGAAAACCGTATTTTCGGAGGACCTGCTCCTGAAAAGCGGGCTTCATATACGTCGGGGCTTTATACCCCTTGGCTTTTGCGTACTGAATGAGCAATTCCTTGCCCTTGAGGATATTGTCTTCCTTCAGTTCTTTTTTGAACCACTGATTGATCTTGTTTTTCGCCTGGGTGCTTCTGACGATCTTCAGCCAGTCGCGGCTCGGCCCCTGCGAGTTCTGCGAAGTGATGATCTCGACACGGTCGCCGTTGTTGATCTGATACTCTATCGGCACGAGCTTACCGTTTACCCTGGCACCGACCATGCGGTTGCCCACGGCACTGTGTACACTGTAGGCAAAATCGACTGTGGTAGAGCCGCTGGGAAGGGTCTTGACATCGCCCTGCGGAGTAAAACAGTAGACGCTGTCGGCAAACAGGTCCAGGTCGTTCTTGAGGAGGCTCATGAACTCCTTGTTGTCCGACATGTCCCGCTGCCATTCCAGGATCTGTCTCAGCCAGTTGAGCTTCTCTTCTTCGCTCTTGCCCACCGGCGCTTTTCCGTCGGAGCTCTCTTTGTATTTCCAGTGTGCGGCAATACCGTACTCGGCCGTCCTGTGCATCTCGTAGGTTCTGATCTGTATCTCGAAAGGCTGGCCGGTCGGACCGATCAGCGTCGTATGCAGCGACTGATACATGTTCGACTTGGGCATTGCGATATAGTCTTTAAAACGCCCCGGCACGGGCTTGTACATTTCGTGAATGACGCCCAGCGCGGCGTAACAGTCCTTGACCGAATCGACGATGATACGGACGGCAAAAAGATCGTATATCTGATCGATGGTCTTGTTCTGGTTGACCATCTTCTTGTAGATGCTGAAAAAGTGTTTTACCCGGCCGTCGACCCTCGCCTGAATGCCGGCTTCTTCCATGTGGTGCTCGACTTCCTGTACGATGCGGCCGACAAATTCTTCTCGGACGCTCTTTCTGAGGGCTATCTTTTCGACCAGATCATAATAGATCTCGGGCTCGAGGAACTTGAGGGCAAGGTCATCCAGCTCCACCTTGATCTTGGAAATACCGAGACGCATGGCGATAGGCGCGTAGATATCCATTGTCTCTCTGGCTTTTTCGCGCTGTTTCTCGGGACGCATGTACTGCAGAGTACGCATATTGTGGAGCCGGTCTGCAAGCTTGATCAGGATGACGCGGATATCCTTCGCCATAGCCAGGAACATCTTACGGAGGTTCTCGGCCTGCACCTCTATCTTATCCGCATCGTAGGACAGCTGTCCCAGCTTTGTCACACCGTCGACCAGAAGCGCGACTTCCTCACCGAACTCCTTGGCCACTTCTTCGTAAGTCATCCATGTGTCTTCGACAGCATCGTGCAGAAGGCCGGCAATGATCGTCTCTTTGTCCAGCTCCAGGTCGGCCAGGATGATAGCCACGCACAGCGGATGGATGATATACGGCTCTCCCGATTTTCTCTTCTGATCCTTGTGGGCCTCGAACGCTGTCCGGTAAGCTTTCTCGATCATCGAGATATCGGCAGACGGATGATATTTGCGGACCCCGGCAATCAGCTCCCGATAAAGCTCGTCGGGGCTTGTAAAATCATGCATGGATTTTACAGCCGCATCTGCCCTCACAACAGATTCAAGCTTCTTTGGATCGATCTCTGTATTATGATCGTCTGCCGTTTTTCTTTTGATAATTTCCGCCATAAGATATCACCGCCTGTCTGTTTTTGCAGGTCCCGGAAGACCCGCGTTCTGCTGTCTGAGTGGTAAACATACGCTGCTGCCGCAGCAGCAGCGT
>CAMNGN010000006.1 GCA_946538475.1 uncultured Blautia sp. | reverse complement strand
GCTACCGTTCAGAGACTGTATCAGATCCGCCGTCAGATGGGTCTTCCGGGCAAACATCCGGCAAACCTCTGCCAGAACAAAGACGGCATGAACTGCCATAACTGCGGCGGAAGCTGCGGCGATTCCAAACCGGCAGCAGGCACTGCAGATGCAGACCTTGTAGCAAACATCACCAAACAGGTTATGGCACAGCTGGGACTCAAATAATCCCGTAACAAATCACAGGAGGTCAGATTAATGCCGATCAATGAAAATCTGGTACAGGAAATTGTACAGGAAGTCATGGCAAAAATGCAGATCGCGGATGCTCCTACAGGCAAGCACGGTGTCTTCAAGGAAATGAACGATGCGGTAGCCGCAGCCAAGAAGGCACAGGTCGTTGTGCGCAACATGTCCATGGATCAGAGAGAAAAGATCATCACCTGTATCCGCGGCAAGATCCACGAGAGCTCGGAAGTGCTCGCCAGAATGGGCGTGGATGAGACCGGTATGGGCAATGTCGGAGATAAGATCCTCAAACATCACCTGGTAGCAGACAAGACTCCGGGTACCGAGGATATCACCACCACCGCATGGTCCGGAGACAGGGGACTCACCCTGATCGAGATGGGACCCTTCGGCGTGATCGGTGCGATCACACCCTGCACCAACCCGAGTGAGACGGTTCTCTGCAATACCATCGGAATGCTGGCTGCAGGAAACACGGTAGTGTTCAATCCGCATCCCGCTGCGATCAAGACAACGATCTACGCGATCAACCTCGTCAACGAAGCTTCGCTGGAAGCCGGCGGCCCGGACAACATTGCCGTCACCGTAGAAGCCCCGACGATGGAGACCAGCGCGATCATGATGAAACATAAAGATATCCCGCTCCTCGTTGCTACAGGCGGCCCGGGCGTTGTCACCGCGGTTCTTTCTTCGGGCAAACGAGGCATCGGCGCAGGTGCAGGCAACCCGCCGGCACTGGTAGATGAGACAGCCGATATCGAGAAGGCTGCCCGCGATATCATCAACGGCTGTACATTCGACAATAACCTTCCCTGCATCGCAGAGAAAGAAGTCGTGGCAGTATCATCGATCGTGGATGAGCTGATGCATTATTTCATCAACGATAACGACTGCTACCTCGCAAGCGAGGAAGAGCAGAAAAAACTGATCGATGTTGTCCTTGCGGGCGGCAGACTCAACCGTAAATGTGTCGGAAGAGACGCAAAGACTCTTCTTTCCATGATCGGAGTTACCGTTCCGTCCAACATCCGCTGCATCGTCTTTGAAGGACCGAAGGAACATCCGCTGATCACCACCGAGCTGATGATGCCGATCCTCGGCGTAGTCAGGGCAAAAGATTTTGACGACGCGGTGGAGCAGGCTGTATGGCTTGAGCACGGCAACCGTCATTCGGCGCATATTCATTCAAAGAACGTTGACAGGATCACAAAATATGCCAAGGCGATCGATACCGCGATCCTGGTAAAGAACGGACCTTCCTACGCAGCCCTCGGCTTCGGCGGAGAAGGATATCCGACCTTTACGATCGCAAGCCGTACAGGCGAGGGCCTTACCGCGGCGCACACCTTTACCAAGAGCAGACGCTGCGTAATGTCTGACGCTCTGTGCATCCGCTGAGAGGCGATGGAGGATAATAATGGACATTTCTAATGTGAATATTGAAGAGATCGTAAAGCAGGTCCTTGCAGGAATGACAGGAACAGCTCCGGCCGCGGCAGCAGCGCCGGCATCTAACGGCTCCATTCCCAAGACTGCTCATGTTGCGGTCCTTACCGAAAAAGAAAAATTTGAGATCAAGGAATTCCCGATCCCGCCTGTCGGAGACGACGATATCCTGGTCAAAGTAGAAGGCTGCGGTGTCTGCGGAACAGACGCGCACGAATTCAAGAGAGATCCGTTCGGCCTCATTCCGGTCGCTCTGGGACATGAAGGAACAGGCGAGATCGTCGCGATGGGCAAGAACGTAAAGACAGATACCGCCGGCAAACCGGTGAAGATCGGTGACAAGATCGTCACCTGTATGATCTTCAAGGATGATCCCGAGATCACCATGTTCGACCTCAACAAGAAGAACGTGGGCGGTGCCGACGTATATGGTCTGCTTCCGGATGACGATGTTCATCTTAACGGCTGGTTTGCGGATTATATCTTCATCCGCGGCGGCAATTTCGGATCCACATTCTTCAACGTAAGCGACCTGGATCTTGATTCCCGCGTACTGATCGAGCCCTGCGCGGTTCTCGTTCATGCGGTAGAGAGAGCAAAGAGCACCGGAATCCTCCGCTTCAACAGCAGAGTGGCGGTTCAGGGCTGCGGCCCCATCGGTCTGATCTGTATCGCGGTTCTCCGCACGATGGGCATTCAGAACATCTGCGCGGTAGACGGAAACGAGCAGCGTCTTGCATTCGCAAAGAAGATGGGCGCGGACATGACCGTCAACTTTAAAGATTTCCAGGGGATCGAAGCTCTTGCAGGCGGCGTGAAGGCTGCATTCGGCGGACATCTTGCCGACTTCGCATTCCAGTGTACAGGCAATCCTGTAGCACATGCCAACATCTACAAGTTCATCCGCAACGGCGGCGGACTTTGCGAGCTGGGCTTCTTCATCAACGGTGGAGATGCAACGATCAACCCGCATTTCGACATCTGCTCCAAAGAGATCACGATTGTCGGCTCCTGGGTATACACACTCCGTGATTACGCAACGACGTTCGACTTCCTCAGAAGAGCAAAAGGTATCGGACTTCCGATGTCCGATCTGATCACAGACAGATATCGTCTGGAAGATATCAACGAAGCACTCAAAACCAATCTTGCCATGACAGGCCTCAAGATTGCAGTTTTCAATTGATTAACAGATACTAAGGAGGAGAACCGAGATGGCAGAAGCCGTAGGAATTCTTGAGGTGTACGGACTTGCAACGGCGTTCGCATCGGCAGATGCCGGCTGCAAAGCGGCAAACGTACGGCTGGAAGTGTTCGACAAGAACAAACCGGCAAACGCGGACAAGCTTCCGGTACCGCTCCTGGTATGCATCAAATACCGCGGAAGCGTCGCAGATGTGACCGCTGCGGTAGAAGCCGGTATGGAGGTCGCGAACCGGATGACCGGTGTAGTACAGCATTATATCATACCCAACCCGGAATCCGGGACCGAAAAGATGCTTAAGATCAGCGCTTTCGACAAACGATAGTCGGAGCGAAATATGGAGGATTTTTATCATGGCAATGGAAGCTTTAGGAATGGTTGAAACCAGAGGACTTACCGCAGCGATCGAAGCTGCAGATGCAATGACAAAAGCAGCAGAAGTTACCCTTATCGGCACTGAGAAGATCGGATCCGGACTGGTAACGGTTATGGTACGCGGTGATGTCGGCGCTGTCAAGGCAGCAGTCGAGAGCGGCTCCGCAGCAGCAGGAAGACTTGGCGAGCTTGTCGCTACCCATGTCATCCCGAGACCGCACAACGATGTAGAGAAGATCCTTCCCTCCATCTAAGTGAAATGAATGACGGCTGAGCTCGGGCGTGTCCGGGCAGGCAGCCGTACAGCAGAGAAGGAGTTGGCTTTATGAGCAGATCATACGGCTTTTTTGAAATTACCGGTGTGGTGGCGGCGCTGGATGCACTGGATATTATGTGTAAGGCTGCCGATGTGGAGCTTTCCTCCTGGGAAAGAAGACTCGGCGGGCGTCTTGTGACCATCATAATAGAGGGAGACGTGTCGGCTGTCACCGAGGCGATCGAATCGGCAGCGGCGAACGGGATCAAAAAGCCTGTAAACTACGTTGTGATTGCCAATCCTCACGAGGAAATCGTCCGCCTGGTACAGATCAGCCGCAGCAGGTGGGACAAGACGCTTAAACAAGCTCAGAAAAAATAATTGCCGAAGGGCAGGAAGCCCACGGTATCAAGTGAACGCAAAATGCAAGGAGGATTCATTATGACACAGGAAGCATTGGGAATGGTTGAGACCAGAGGACTTACCGCAGCGATCGAGGCAGCTGACCAGATGTGCAAAGCTGCTAACGTTGTTCTGATCGGTACCGAGAAGATCGGATCCGGACTGGTAACAGTTATGGTACGCGGCGATGTCGGCGCAGTTAAATCTTCCGTAGAGAGCGGAGCTGCAGCAGCTTCCAGACTCGGAGAACTGATCGCTACACATGTCATCCCGAGACCGCACAATGATGTGGAGAAGATTCTGCCGGTTCTTAAATAATAACTCTCCGGGTATATCGGAAGGGAAAGCAGGTGTGCTTTGGAATCAAACAATATTGAACAGATTACCAGACTGGTGATCGATGCGATCAACCGGACCGAGAAATCGGACAGCGGTTTCATGGTTCCGATAGGCGTATCCGCAAGACATATCCACCTGACCCAGGAACATGTAGAGGCCCTTTTCGGACCGGGTTATCATCTGACCAAAAAGAAAGACCTCATGGGCGGACAGTTTGCTTCAAACGAGACATGCACCATCGTCGGCCTGAAGCTCAGAGCTATCGAGAATGTCCGTATTCTGGGACCGGTGCGCAAGGCATCGCAGGTAGAAGTGTCCGCGACGGATGCGATCAAACTCGGCATGAAGGTGCCGGTCCGCGAGTCGGGCAATATCAAAGGGAGCGCGCCGATCGCTATTATCGGACCTAAAGGAGCGCTCTATCTCAAGGAAGGCTGCATCGTAGCAATGCGCCACATCCATATGTCGCCGAAGGATGCGATGGCGGCGGGAGTTAAGGATGGAGATATCGTGTCGGTCAAGGCTGACAACGACAGAGGAACCATCTTCAATCATGTAAAGATCCGCGTTGACGAGAGCTTTACACTCGAAATGCATATCGACACTGACGAAGCTAACGCTTCCCAGATCTCCCAGGGAGATACAGTGACTATCATTAAGTAATAAAGAAATCACCCCTTCGGATGAAAAGATCCGGAGGGGTGACTCCTGCCATTTAGAGCGGGAATATGAGATCGAAAGAAAAGCGGCATAGGCCTATGGCAAATGCCAATTACTATACAGGAGGCCCCTTATGATTGTAGGTAAAGTGATCGGCAGCATCGTTTCGACAAGAAAGAGCGAAAAGCTGGTCGGAAATAAATTCATGATTGTTGAACCGCTGAATCATAAAGAGGGCGGATCCGGGCAGATCGTCGCGATCGATATCATCGGCGCGGGGATCGGTGAATATGTACTTGTGGCACAGGGAAGCGCAGCCCGTGTAGGCTGTGATATGGAAACAGCGCCTGTCGATGCTGCCATTGTCGGTATCATCGATGACGGTGCGGGATTGGAGTAGCGCCATGGATATCAGGGAATTACAAAAAATAATGCAGGAAAGCGGCATTGTCGGTGCCGGCGGAGCCGGATTTCCCACCTACATGAAGCTTACTGACAAGGCAAATACCATTCTCCTCAACTGTGCGGAGTGCGAACCGCTGCTCAAACTGCACAGACAGCTTCTGGAGCGGCATGCGTATGATATCATGCGCACCTTCCACATGATCGCAGAGACCGTAGGTGCTTCCGAGGCGATCATCGGTATCAAAAAATCCTATGTGCAGACGGTGAACGCACTCAGACAGCACATCGAAGAGTTTCCCGAGATGCGCATTCATCTTCTCGAAGAAGTGTACCCGATGGGAGACGAAGTGGTGCTGATCTACGAGGCCACCGGACGCGTAGTTCGTCCCGGAGGACTGCCGATAGAGCAGGGCGTGGCTGTGTTTAATGTGGAAACGGTCTACAATGCCTACCGTGCGGTCGAGAAGAAAAAACCGGTCACAGACAAATACATTTCCGTGGTTGCCGAAGTCACAAAACCTGTCACGGTGAGGGTACCGATCGGTACACCGCTCGACGAGGTGGTGGCACAGGCAGGTGAAGTGACGGTCAAGGATCCGGTATACTTTGTGGGCGGCCCGATGATGGGACGCATCGGAACGGGCTCCGAGCCGGTGACGAAAACGACCAACGCCATTCTGGTCCTGCCGAAGGATCACATCATTGTTACAAAGAAAAACAGAACTTCATCGATAGACCTGAAAAGAGCCGCGTCGATCTGCTGTCAGTGCAGCACATGTACAGATCTGTGTCCGCGAAACAACCTGGGACATCCGATCGATCCGGCACGTTTCATGCGCGCGGCATCCAACATGGATTTTCAGGATCTGAATCCATACATCAACGCAAGCTTCTGCAGCTCCTGCGGTGTGTGTGAGATGTACTCGTGCCCGCAGAGCCTGGCACCGAGAACCTTGCTTGCCGATATGAAGGCAGGTCTCAGAACAAAGGGTGTCCGTCCTCCCCAGGGCGTGGTTCCCGCACCCGTGCAGGAATCCCGCGAGTACCGCAAGGTGCCCGAGGAAAGGCTTAAAGGCAGACTCGGCCTGACCCGTTATGACAAAGAAGCGCCTATGGATGAGACGCTTGTGCCTTCGAGAAAGGTAACCATTCTTCTCAGCCAGCATATCGGTGCGCCGGCAAAGGCGATCGTAAAAGCAGGCGATACAGTGACAAGAGGACAGATGATCGCCGAGCCCGGAGAGGGCCTCAGCGTAGGTATCCATGCATCGATCTGCGGAAAAGTCACCGAGGTGACGGGCCGCCATATCGTGATCGCAGCAGAGTAGAAAGGACGTGCTTAAGATGAGTAAGGCAATCGGAATGATTGAGTTTAAGACGACTGCCAGCGGTATCACCGCTGCGGATGTGATGGTTAAGACATCCGAGGTCGAGATTATCGAAGCTCAGACAGTATGTCCGGGCAAATACATTGCGCTGATCACAGGAGATCTGAGCGCGGTAAAGGCTGCCGTGGAGGCGGCGACTTCCAAATATGAGGATAAATGCATCGACAGCTTCGTGCTGGGCAATCCCCACGAGTCCATCTTCCCGGCCATCTATGGCACGACACATATCGAGGAGATCAGCGCTCTGGGTATTCTGGAGACTTACGATGCGGCATCGATCATTGAGGCTGCCGACCAGGCGGCCAAGACGGCTATCGTAGACCTGATCGAGCTTCGAATTGCCAAAGGTATGTGCGGAAAATCCTACATGCTTCTCACCGGAGAAGTCTCTGCGGTGGAGGCTTCCATACAGCGCGCAAGCGATCTGGTGGCGGCAAAAGGAATGTACCTTGATTCGTCTGTGATCGCTCATCCCGACCGCAGAATGATAGATTCGATTTTGTAATACAGGAGGCTTTTATGCTTGCGCTGGAGAGACGCAACCTTATACTCCAAAGACTTCACGAAGAGAAAAAGGTCGTCGTCAGTGAACTGAGCCAGCAGTTTGCGGTATCGGAAGAGACGATTCGTCGCGACCTTGATAAACTGGAAAAAGAAGGGATAGCGACCAAGAGCTACGGCGGTGCGGTGATCAACGATAATTACAGCATCGATCTCCCTTTCAACGTACGTAAAAATCAGAATGTCTCCGGAAAACAGAAGATAGCCGAACTTGTGGCCGGTATGGTGAATGACGGAGACCATATTTTCCTCGATGCAAGTACCACGGCGGTATTTATCGCCCGTGCACTCAAGGAGAAGGAGCATCTGACCGTAGTCACAAACTCCGTCGAGATCCTGCTGGAACTCTCCGAGGTGTCCGACTGGAACATTATCTCGACAGGCGGAGTCATGCGGGAAGGTTTTCTGGCATTCCTGGGGTCAAGAACCGAGGAAGTTATTCGTTCTTATTATATGGACAAAGTAATCTGCTCGTGCAAGGCCATCGACCCTGTCATGGGTATCATGGAATCCCGTGATGGATTTGCAACGGCCAAAAAAGCGATGCTTTCCGCGGGAAGGCAGAAGATCCTTGCGGTTGACAGCACAAAGTTTGATCAGACAGCTTTTGCGTCGTGCGGTGACCTGAAACAGATCGACACTATTGTTACCGATATCAAACCGGCTTCCGACTGGCTGCGCCGGTTTAAGGACGCAGGCGTGGAATGTGTGTACGCTGACAGCGAGTAGTACGACAGGAGACAAAACATGCAGACTTTTGAGATGAGAACGGCGATCCATTTTGGAGAGAATTCACTGAATCGTCTGAAAGAGATCCCGGCCAAACGGGTGCTGATCATCACAGACCCATATGTGGTCGAGAGCAACATGATCGATCTCATCACCGAACCGCTGAGTAAGGGCGGCAAAGAGTACGATCTGTTCTTCGATGTGGTTCCCGATGCGCCGATCGATAAGATAGCGGCGGGTGTACGCAAGTTCCTGGAATATCAGCCCGAAGCGGTAGTGGCGGTGGGCGGAGGGTCCGCGATCGATTCCTCAAAGGCCATCCGTGAATTTGCACTGAAGATCAATCCCTACGCCGAGGTGAGTCTTATAGCGGTGCCGACGACAAGCGGTACGGGCTCGGAGGTCACCTCGTTTGCGGTGGTAAACGATATTTACAATCATGTCAAATATCCCCTGGTTTCGGACAGGCTTACAGCAGAGGAAGCGATCCTCGATGCAGAGCTGGTACGTTCGGTACCTCCTGCAGTCACTGCGGACACGGGGATGGATGTTTTTACCCATGCGGTTGAGAGCTATGTGAGCACTGCGCACAACGAATTCTCCGCCGCACTGGCAGAAAAATCGATAGAGATCTGCGGCGTGTTCCTGCTCAGAGCGTATCTGGACGGAAACGATATGCACGCCAGACAGAAGATGCACGTGGCATCGTGTCTTGCCGGCCTTTCCTTCAACACGGCGGGCCTGGGCATCACACACAGCATGGCGCATCAGCTGGGAGCGGTATTCCACATCCCGCACGGCAGGGCAAATGCGATGCTTCTGCCGCACATTGTGGAATATAATTCCGGCATAGACAAATACAGCAAAAGCCAAAAAGAGTACCCTCCGGCAGTAAAGAGGTACTCCAATATTGCCCATGTTCTGGGACTCAGCAACTACAATAAAGTCATGTCGGTGCACTCTCTGGTAAACTGGATACAGTTTATGCAGAAAGAGATGAGCATCCCGATGACGATACGCGAGATGAGGACGATCGCTCCCGAGGATTATTTCGGAGCGGTCGACAGGATGGCGGAAGCGGCGCTCAATGACGCCTGCACCGCGACCAATCCCAAGACGCCGACCAAACAGGATATCATGAGGATCTACACAAGACTCTGGGAGTAAATTCCCTGAGAGGACCGAGGCTTTAGATGGATGGATTTACAGGAAAAGGGGACAGAGGGACGACGGATCTGATCCGTACCAAAAACATATCGAAATCTGACGATCGTGTCCGTCTGCTCGGCTCGATCGACGAGCTTTCCT
Organism: uncultured Blautia sp.; assembly: GCA_946538475.1. Lineage (GTDB taxonomy): Bacteria > Bacillota > Clostridia > Lachnospirales > Lachnospiraceae > Blautia_A. The sequence continues at coordinate 19,875 of CAMNGN010000006.1, read as the reverse complement.
GCCATCTGGGCCTGGTAAGATCCATGATGACGGAGGCCGGAACGATACGCTTTCTCGAAAAACTTCAGGGAATCCTGATCATCATCACACAGGGAATATCGGACCCCTACAACAGAGAGTTCCGCCTTGCCGAAGAGCGGACAAAGTTCATCGAGGATGAGATCGGACGTCTGGAAGGTTTGTTTGACTTTGACGAACATTATGTTCTTCCCGGCACGAGCAGAGAGAGCGCTTCGGTGGATATCGCCCGCGCCGTCGCCAGAAGAGCGGAGGCCGACCTGGCTTCTGTGGGAGTGAAGTTCGGCGTCGATCACGGTGCCAAAAAGTTTATGAATCGCCTGAGCAGCTATCTGTATGTGCTGGCCAGATTCCTGGACAGCGGAGCAGCCGCAGCGATGAATGAACTGCCGGTGGTTTCTCCTGCCGAAACCGTGAAGGCAGAGGCGAGTGCGGATATTCTTGATGCTGTTGTGAAAGAGGTGCTGAAGAGGATCGGCGGAAACACCGGACTAACGCTGGACAGGGCAAAAGAGTTTATCCAAAAAGTAGAAACAGAAGCTAAAAACAGAAATGCATCGGTGTCCGTGGCTGTGTGCAAAGCCGACGGTACACCCGCAGCGGTACAGTCCATGGACGGGGCCGTTCCCGGAACCTTCGACATCGCGCTGAAGAGGGCGATGAAGGCCGCCGGGACAAAGCAGAGCACCATGAACGGCGGCGTGCCCGTGACAGACGGCGATACCGTAATCGGTGCGGTGGGTGTCTGCGGCATCTCGGAGGAGACAGACCGGGAGCTGGCGGATGCGGCAGTGAAAAAGAATAAATGAGTAATGAGTAAAGAAACACACGGGGACCGTCCCCGTGTGTTTCTGAATTCATTTATTTTTTAGCGGTCTTCACGATCCTGTAGATCAGGAACCCTGAGAGCAGCACCCCGGCCGCAATGATCAGAATAAGCGGCACAATATTTAACTCTTTCGAATTCTCGAGCGCCTCCTCCATATTCTTCTCACCGTCCGCGATCGCGGCGTCCTCTTTTTCCTCAACAATAAGCGCTATGGCTGTCCCGATCGGATGTTCGTCCCCGTAGGTATACTGACGGAAGAACTTGTTATCCTCGGTGAGCGTATCGGTATATTTGACCTGCTCGGAGGTATAGTCCACGGGCACAAGCACCGTTCCGCCTTCCATCACGCTGAAGTCGCGCGAGCCGAGATCGGCAAGCTTAAAATAAGTGAAACCGTAGTCAAGGAGCTTGGCGGCCTGTTCATCGGTGGTCTCCGAATCTCCGCGCATGACCGCACAGGTGAGCCTGAGCCCGTCACGCTCGGCTGTGCACACCAGCACACTTCCGGAAGCATCCGTATAGCCCTCTTTTCCGGCGATGCAGCCGGGATAGTAGCCGCCGCTCACGGGATCTGCCATGGTAAAACTGTTTGTCAGATTACGTTCACCGCCCGAAAGATTGGTGGCCGGGATCGTGTATGTGGATGCCGAAGCGATCCTGACAAAGTCCTCGTTTTCCATCGCGGCGCGCATGATCAGGGCCAGATCGTGGGCAGTAGTATGCTGTGCCGGATCGGACAGGCCCGTCGGGTTGGTGAAAAGCGTTCCGTTGCAGCCCAGCTCCCTCGCCTTATCGTTCATCATTTCAACGAAGAACTCGACGGTACCGCCGACATGTTCCGCAACCTGCAGGCAGGCATCGTTGGCGGAAGCAAGCATGACAGCGTACAGGCACTGTTCCATGGTGAATGTCTCGTCTACCTGAGCCGCAATGTTGGTGGCTCCGTCCGTCGCGCCGGACACGCCTGTCCCGGTGAAGGTAACTTCCTCATCCAAAGAAGAATTTTCGAGTGCCAGAAGACAGGTCATGATCTTGACCGCGCCGGAAGGATAGTACATATGATCGGCGTCAGAGGCGTAAAGGACTGTTCCGGTGCTTTCTTCGATCATAATGGCGGAGGCACAGTTGATGACAGGGCCCTGCGGCCAGCCCGGGATCGAATTGGTGACGATCTCGCCGGGAACGATGTTTGCGGGATCGAATGGTTCGACTTCGACGGTATCCTCCCCGGAGTTTTCCGCTTCCGCATCCTCAGATCCTTCAGACTCCTCCGACCCGGCAGATTCTGCTGTGCCGGACTCTGTGTATGTCTCTTCGGATGCAGGTGCAGAGGATTCGCCGCTGTCGCCCGCTGCCGAATAATCGACGGTGCCGTCGGTATCGTAGTTGTAAGATTCTCCCGAATAATCATCGTAGGATTCATCGTAGTAGGTGATCTCTCCCGTATAATCGTCGGTATAATAGGTTTCTTCGGCCAATGTTTCTTTCGGCAGAGCAGAAAGAAGAAAGCAGGCTGTCAGGGAAAACATGGTCAGTTTTGATATTTTCATCACCGGTGAAAGCTCCTGTCTGTAATAAACTGATGTTGCTTATGTATAAGGCAAACTGTAAATCCAAAAATTTATAACCGTAAAGTACAGTATAGCACAGTCAAGGGATTTCTTGCAAAAAATATGATAGAATGTTACAATAACGTCATAATTTGTTAAAAACGTGTCTGTGTGTGAAGCATCAGAACACGAAAAAACAGGAAAAGGACCGGAAAAATGGCAAAAAACAGCAGCCCTGTCGGGCGCATAGATGTAAAAAAGCTGCTCGGCAAGCTTTCACCTTATATGATAAAAAAAGGACTTTTATACCTTAAGCATTACGGACCGAAAGAATTCTTCATCCGTCTGCACGAAAGGTTTGAGCCGGAGGAGATCCCTTACGAAATATGGTATCCGGCATATGTTCCGGATGAGAAAACTCTCGAGAAGCAGAGAAAGACAAAAATAAAGCCGGAGATCCTCATCAGTATCGCGGTGCCCGCCTATCGGACGCCCGAACTTTTTCTCAGGCAGATGATCGATTCGGTCAGAAACCAGACTTATTCCCACTGGGAACTCTGCATCGCAAACGGAAGTCCGGACGATGAAGATATGGCACGTGTACTGCGCGAGTACACATCGGCCGATCCCCGCGTCAGAGTAAAAGATCTGGAGGAGAATCTGGGAATCTCGGGCAATTCAAACGCAGCCCTCGATATGGCGACAGGAGATTTTACGGGACTTCTCGACCATGACGACCTGCTCGCGCCGAATGCGCTCTTCGAGATCGCAAAAGCTGCTTCCGCACATCCCGGCTGTGATGTGATCTACACGGACGAGGATAAGGTGACTGCCGACCTTAAGGAGCATTTTCAGCCGCACCTGAAGCCGGATTTCAATTTGGATCTTCTGCGTTCCAACAACTACATCTGCCACTTCTTCCTTGCAAGGACCTCTCTCCTCAAAAAGACGGGAGGATTCAGAGAAGCGTTCGACGGCGCACAGGACTACGACCTGATCCTGCGCTGCACGGAAGAGGCCCGCGAGATCGTACATGTGCCCGAGATCCTGTATCACTGGCGCACGCACAAGGCGTCCACTGCCGACAATCCGGCTAGCAAGATGTACGCCTACGAAGCCGGAAAGCGGGCGATAGAGGAGCATCTTAAACGCTGTCACGTGGAGGGAGCGGTAAGCCATACGCCGGATTACGGCTTTTACCGGGTGACCTATCCGGTGAAAGGGTGTCCGCTTGTCTCGATACTGATCCCCAACAAGGACGGGAAAGAGATGCTGGAAGACTGCATCCGGTCGATCCGTGAAAAGACGACTTACCCGAATTACGAGATCCTGATCGTCGAAAACAACAGCGAGACGCGGGAGATCTTTCATTATTATAAGGAACTTTCTGCTGAAGAGGATGTCAGGCTGTTCCGCTACAGAGGCAGCTTTAACTATTCTGCCATCAACAATTTCGGCGCGGCACATGCAAAAGGGGAGTACATTCTTTTCCTCAATAATGACACGCGCGTGATCACCCCGGGGTGGATCGAAGAGATGCTCGGGGTGTGTCAGAGAAAAGAAGTGGGCGCTGTGGGCGTGAAGCTGCTTTATCCGGACGGAACGATCCAGCACGCCGGATGCGTGGTGGGAATGGGAGACATTGCCGGCAACATGTTTGTCGACATGCCCGCGGAACGTACCGGATATCTGCACAAAGCATCGCTCCTGCAGGATATGAGCGCGGTGACGGCAGCCTGTATGATGGTAAAGACGGAGGTCTTTCGAAAACTGGGCGGATTTGAGGAGAAGCTCGCCGTTGCATTCAACGATACGGACCTCTGCCTGAGGATAAGAGAGGCCGGGTACCTGGTAGTCTATGACCCCTATGTGCAGATATTCCATCTGGAATCCCGCACAAGAGGAACCGAGGACAGCGAAGAGAAGGTGCGCAGATTCCAGAGCGAGATCGAATTTTTCAGAACCCGCTGGATAGATATTCTCAAAAAGGGAGATCCGTATTATAATAAAAATCTGTCACTCACCAAGTGGAATTATTCCCTGAAGCCATTGCCGGGGATGGCGGAAATAAAAGCGGACTGAAAGGAGCAGCTCACGGATACCATGAAAGATATCTCAGTGATCATACCAAATTATAACGGACTCAGGTTCCTGGGTACCGTGTTTGACAGCCTGCGGCATCAGACGACGGACAGATTTGAGACGATCCTGGTGGATAACGGGAGCACGGACGGAAGCGTCGATTTTACCGCTGCCAATTATCCGGAGGTACGCATCATTCCTCTGCCGGACAACCGGGGATTTGCAGGGGCGGTAAACGAAGGGATAAAGGCAAGCAGCGGAAAATACTGCCTGCTTCTCAACAACGATACCGAGGCGGAACCGGAATTCGTCGAAGAACTTTACAAAGCGATCGGGCGGCACAAAAGAGCGTTTTCCTGTCAGGCAAAGATGATCAGCTTTGACGACAGGCAGAAGATCGATGACGCGGGCAACTATTACTGTGCGCTAGGCTGGGCGTTCGCGCGGGGAAAAGGAAAAGATGTTTCCTTATATAATAAGGAAGAACGCATCTTTTCGGCCTGTGCGGGGGCCGCGATCTACAGAAAAAGTCTGCTGTTAAAGCTCGGGCTTTTTGACGAGGAGCATTTTGCGTACCTGGAGGACCTGGACATCGGCTATCGGGCGAGGCTCAAAGGGTACGAAAACTGGTTTGCCCCCCGGGCTGTCGTCTACCATGTGGGCAGCGGAACATCGGGCTCCCGCTACAATCAGTTTAAGATACGCTACTCCTCCCGAAACAACATCTACATGATCAACAAAAACATGCCGCTCCCGCAGAAGATCCTCAACTTTCCCTTCCTGGCGCTGGGGTTTGGGACCAAGCTGGTTTTCTTTATGCTGAAAGGGTACGGAAGAGAGTACGCGGCAGGCATCGTCAACGGTTTCCGCATCAGCCGGCCGGAGAAGAGGGTCCCTTATGAGCACAGGTTTCTGCCCTGTTATCTGGATATTCAGAAGGAATTGTGGATCAATATGCTGCGCAGAACGCGGGGCTGAAAAAACATATTCAAAAATTGCATCTGCCGGGAGCAGGTCCGGAAAAGATACAGGCGAATTAATATTTTGTTTTTTTACGAATAAAATATTGAAATTTTGTTACAAACAATATAAGATATAGACAGTCTTCATTCGAAGACTGTCTTTTGACGTGCAAAAAAGGGGAGTATTCCGGTCGGGGAAGGCCGGAAACAGCAAACATACAGGGGTGGCGTAAGTTGATAATTGATAATGAAAAACAATTCAGCCGGGCGCATGTCCTTATAGATGTGCTGGTGACTGCCTTTTCCTATTGGCTTGCCTGGTGGATGCGATTCCGGGGACCTTTTGCGGACAATGCGGTCGTGACCAAAACATTCAGCGATTTCATGTTCCTGCTGGTTTTTATATTGCCCGGATACCTGCTTTTGTATCAGGCTTTTTCCATGTACACACCGCTTCGGATGCAGGGGCGCAGGCTGGTCCTTTCCAATGTGATCAAGGCCAACACGCTCGGTGTCCTGGTCATCATTGCCGTGCTGTACATCATCGATGAGAATAACTACTCACGTCTGACCTTCTTTATCTTTTATTTCATCAATATCGTGCTGGAGTGGGGTGTGCGCATGCTCATCTTCTATATTCAGCGGGATATGCGAAAAAAGGGATACAATCAGAAGCAGGTGCTGCTGGTCGGCTACAGCCGTGCGGCAGAGGAGTATATAGACCGTATTCTCGAGAACCCTCACTGGGGCTATCTTGTGAGGGGTATTCTGGACGATAATGTTCCTGCGGGTACCACGTACCGCGGGGTCAAGGTGCTGGGAAGGATCGCAAATCTGATGGTCGTTCTTCCCAACAGCAATCTGGACGAGATCGCCATCACGCTCAGCCTGAGCGAATACTACCGGCTGGAACAGATCGTCAGCATGTGTGAAAAGTCGGGCGTGCATACAAAGTTCATTCCCGATTACAACAATATTATTCCGACAAAGCCTTATACCGAGGATATCCTGGGACTTCCGGTCATCAATATCAGGTATGTCCCGCTGAGCAACACCTTCAATGCTATGGTGAAGCGTGTGATGGACATCGTGGGTTCGATCATCGCGATCATCCTCGCATCGCCTGTAATGCTGGTCATGTGCATACTGATCAAGGCAACTTCAAAAGGTCCGCTCATCTACAAACAGGAGAGGGTAGGGCTTCATAACAAGACATTCTGGATGTACAAATTCCGGTCGATGGAGGTTCAGCCGGTCGAGCAGGAGAAAAAATCCTGGACGGTCAAGGATGACCCGCGGGTCACTGCGGTGGGCAGATTTATGAGACACACAAGCATCGACGAACTTCCGCAGCTGTTCAACATCCTGGCAGGACAGATGAGCCTTGTCGGCCCCAGACCGGAAAGACCGTTTTTTGTGGAAAAATTCCGCGAGGAGATCCCCAGATACATGGTCAAGCATCAGGTTCGTCCGGGGCTTACCGGATGGGCACAGGTGAACGGCTACCGCGGTGATACTTCCATCCGTAAAAGGATCGATTATGATCTGTACTATATCGAAAACTGGACGATCGGTCTGGACATCAAGATACTGATCCTTACTTTCTTTAAAGGTTTTATTAACAAGAACGCATATTAAGGGGAAAGAACATGAAGAAACACAAATGGCTGCGAAGAGCACTTTTTGTTCTGGAAATAATTGTCCTCACGGCACTGCTCGGAGGTCTGTATGTTTATGGAGAACTGTCGGACCGTGTGCAGTCGATCAAAGCGGCGCCCGAGGTCAAAGTGAACGATGACGGTACGGTTACAAATAGAGAAATCGTCACAAATGATGATGCGGAACGTCCTACGGGATATCGCACATTTGCTCTTTTCGGTATTGACCGTCGTGATCAGAATGCCGCGCTTGCGGGGCAGAACAGCGACACGATGATCATCTGCAGCCTCAACAATGACACCAAAGAGATCAAGCTGGTTTCCGTATACCGTGATACTCTGCTGAATATCGGCGATGATATCTATGCGAAAGCCAACGCGGCATATGCCTACGGCGGACCGTCACAGGCGGTAAATATGCTGAACAAAAATCTCGATCTGAATATCACCGATTATATCACCGTCGATTTCAGAGCCCTCGCCGAGGCGGTCGATGTTGTGGGCGGACTGGATGTCCCGCTCTCATATGCCGAGATAGTTCATCTTAACAATTACGCGGTCGAGACATCGCAGGAAACCGGCAAAGAGCTGGTTCCGGTCGAACTGCCGGCAGTGGAACCCACAAACCAGGACGAGATCCTGGGCATCTATCATCTGGACGGTGTGCAGACAACCTCCTACTGCAGGATCCGGTATACCGCAAAAATGGATATGGGCCGTACCGAACGGCAGAGATTTGTGATCCAGACACTGGCGGCAAGAGCTCTTTCTCTGGGCCTTCCCGCAATGACTCAGCTTATGGACATAGTGCTTCCGCTCGTGTCGACATCCCTTGACCTTAAGGACATCCTTACACTGCTGCCGTACCTGGCAACGGGCTGTGACTTCAGCCGGACCGGCGGTTTCCCGATGAATTATCGTTTCTCGAACGTCAGAGGCAGCATCATCGTACCGATGAGCCTCGAGGACAATGTAAAGGCACTGCATGAATTCCTTTACGGCACGGCAGATTACATGCCTTCCGAGACGGTAAGGACCTACAGCGATAAGATCCTGGCCATCGTCGGCGGAGCAGAAAACACTGTGGAGACAGCGCCCGTTGTGACATACGAACAGGGCGATTTCGAGGATATCTTCATCTGGCAGGACGACGGTACCGGCGGAAATACCTATGAAGAGTACGGTTACATCGACCCGCCGGCGGAGATCATCGAAGTGACGACCGATCCTGCGGCACCTGCAGATCCCGCAGCACCCGTAGATCCTGCGGTGACGACCGATCCTGCAGCGCCTGCAGACCCTGCGGTGACGACCGATCCCGCAGCACCTGCTGACCCGGCAGTTTCCGTAGATCCGGCGGTTCCCACAGAGACTGCGACGGAACCTGTGGCAGATACCGGTGGCGGCGGAGCGTTCGAACCTGCTCCCGCAGCTCCTGTCGATACGGGCGGCGGAGATATCTCGTATGATACGGGCGGCGGCGATGTTACGTACGATACCGGCGGCGGAGATATTTCTTACGACACCGGCGGCGGTTACGATGCGGGCTATGACGCAGGCTATGATGCCTCGGCAGAGATGCCGGTCGACATAGGCTGACGATACAGGCATACATCGAAAGAAAGGTTTGATAAGGCTGCGGTCCTTTTAAAGACTGCAGCCTTTCTTTTACACACCGGATATTTACCTCAGACGCAAACAGGAGATGGGTATGACAGTAGAAGTGATCATCCCGACCTACCGGCCGGGAAAAGAGTTTAGAGAGGTTCTGTTCAGGCTTTCACGTCAGAGCGTGCTGCCGCGGAGGATACATGTGATCAACACCGGGGAAGAGTACTGGGATCCTTCCTGGGAAAAAGAGTTCCCGCTGGTGGAAGTCACACATATTTCGCGGGAGGAATTTGACCACGGCGGAACCAGACGTGCGGCGGCAGCGGAATGCGGCGAGGATCTTTTTGTCCTGATGACCCAGGATGCGGTTCCGTGCCGAAGGGATCTGCTGGAAACGCTCATCGCTCCGCTCTGCCGTGACGAGAGGATCGGAGCGGCATATGCGAGGCAGAGGCCGAAGAAAGGCAGCAGTCCGATCGAACGATATACCAGGGAATTCAACTACCCGAAAGAACCGCATGTCCGTTTTGCTGAGGATATCGACAGATACGGGATAAAAACATTCTACTGCTCCAATGTGTGTGCGGCTTATCGGAAGAGCAGCTATATCGCAGCGGGGGGCTTCCCCGAAAAAGCGATCTTCAATGAGGACATGATCATCGCCCGGAGTATCCTGAATGCCGGCTTCGGCATTGCCTATGCCGCAGATGCCGAGGTGTATCACTCTCACGACTACAGCCCGGCGGAGCAGTTTCACCGGAACTTTGACATCGGGGTATCGCACGCCGAAAATCCGGAGACATTCGGGGGCATCCACTCCGAAGGAGAAGGCATAAAGCTGGTCGGGATGACGGCGGAGCATCTGCTCTCATCCGGCAGATGGTATCTGCTCCCACACCTGTTCGTGATGAGCGGCTGCAAATACGTCGGCTATCTGCTGGGAAAGAACTACACAAAACTTCCCGCGCCTGTCGTGCGGTTCTGCGCCATGAACAAATATTACCTGAATCTGTCACATTTCTGACACATTTGCCTGCTAGACTTACCGTATTACAGCAGGAAGGATGTTGATAATATGAGCGATGAATTTCGCCCGGAGGATATTTTTCCGGATGATGATGAATATAGAGAGATTGCCGGGGAAGAACATCAGAGAATGCCCGAGGAGAGAAGGACCGCAGAAGTGATCCTTCCGCGCTATGGCTATTATCGCACGGGGCCGGGGGTACAGCGGCAGTCAGCCCGCCGCAGAACGGGCGACCGGCGGTCCGTGGGACAGAAGCTTGCGGCGACAGTCGGTTTTGCCGTTATCTTTGGGCTGGTCGCGGGGCTGGTCATGCGCGGAGTGATGATGGCGGGCAGCAGCAATGCAGGCACACCGGGCTCTGCGGAGAACCACACCATCGGCCGGACCGATTCGGTCGTGCAGGAGGAACCGGCTTCCGTCGAATCGGTATCCGCCGATGAGCAGGTGTCTTATGTTCAGGGCACCGGAAAAGGTGCCGTGGCCGATGTGGCTGCGGCGTGCATGCCCTCTGTCGTGGCGATCACTACGGTGAGTATTCAGGAGATCCCCTCATTTTTCGGCTACGGAAGCCGTGAATACCGGAGCGCCTCCAGCGGTTCCGGGATCATCGTGGGAGAAAACGAGCAGGAGCTTCTGATTGCTACAAACAACCATGTGGTTTCGGGGGCACAGACGCTGAGCGTCCTTTTCATCGGCAATGATGAAAAAGAAGAGCCGGGCCTTCAGAATATCATGAGCAGTATTGCGGAGGACCTCAACTATGACGGCGCGGTAAACGCTACTGTCAAGGGGACGGACGCGGCAAATGATCTTGCGGTGGTTGCGGTCAAAAAAGCAGATATTCCCGCCGGTACCATGGACAGGATCAAAATTGCCACGCTGGGAGATTCCGATGAGCTGGTGGTGGGCGAACAGGTCGTGGCCATAGGAAATGCACTGGGATACGGACAGTCCGTCACATCCGGCTGGATAAGCGCGCTCAACCGTTCTTTTGAGTCGAACGATGAGAGCGTGTCCGACCTGATCCAGACAGATGCCGCGATCAACCCGGGCAACAGCGGCGGAGCACTTCTCAATATGAAGGGCGAAGTGGTGGGCATCAATTCTGTAAAATATGCCGACAGCAGCGTCGAAGGTATGGGGTATGCCATCCCGATTACAAAAGCCTCTCCGATCCTCAGCAAGCTTATGGCGAGAGAGACAAGAGAGAAGGTCGACAGTTCGCAGGCGGCTTACCTGGGCGTCTCGGTGGCAGACATGAGCCGCGAGGCTTCCAGAATGTACGGGATACCCTCCGGCGCGTTCGTGGCCGAAGCGTTCGAAGGCGGAGCAGCCGCGGCTGCAGGGATCCGCGAGGGGGATATCATTACAGAACTCGACGGTACCGAAGTGACGGACAGAGACACGCTGATCGAACTGCTTTCTTATTATCGCGCAGGCGAACAGGTCGAGATCGTGATCGCCAGAAAAGACGCGGTCGGGGTGTACGAGGAGCAGTCTCTGATGGTGACTATGGGGTCCCGATGAAAAAAACAAAGTTTTTAAAAAAAATATTATGATTTTTTTAAGGAATGTGTTATAATCGGTTATGGTGGAGTATTTTATGTTAATATGTTCCGCCAAATTCTGTAACAATGCCGAAAGGAGCGCCGATGGCAGAAGATTTTGAGGAAAAGAGCCGGAAGACAGAAGAATCGCCGGAGAAGAAAGACAATGGCTATGAGAACTTTTGTTTTCTGTGCAAGCGTCCCGAATCGGAATGCACCGGGATGGTTGAACTGCCTAACAATATTCACGTGTGTAACGACTGCATGCAGAAGAGCTTCAACATGATGAACACACAGTTTCAGAACGGTGGGTTAAATCTGGGTGATCTCTTCAGCAACATGCCTAATGTCAGTATGATCGACCTGAGCGGATTTGGCAGTCCCGAGGGAATGCCGCAGAAGATCAAAAAGAAAAAGGAAGTCGAAAAGACCGAGCCCGCTTTTGATTTTCGCAAGGTTCCCGCGCCGCACCGCATCAAGGCCTCGCTGGATGAGCATGTGATCGGTCAGGAGTACGCAAAGAAGATAATGTCGGTGGCAGTGTACAACCACTATAAAAGAGTCGCATCAGACAAAAAGGACGGAGTAGAGATCGAAAAGTCCAACATGCTGATGATCGGTCCCACAGGCTGCGGCAAGACTTATCTTGTCAAAACGCTGGCTAAGCTTCTGGACGTTCCGCTTGCCATTGCCGATGCCACTTCGCTTACCGAGGCGGGCTACATAGGAGACGACATCGAGAGTGTCGTGTCAAAGCTCCTTGCAGCTGCCGACAACGACGTGGAGAAGGCTGAGCACGGCATTATATTCATTGATGAGATCGACAAGATCGCAAAAAAGAAAAACACCAACCAGAGAGACGTGAGCGGCGAAGCAGTCCAGCAGGGCATGCTGAAACTTCTCGAGGGGAGCGAGATCGAGGTCCCTGTCGGTGCATCCAGCAAGAATGCCATGGTGCCGATGGCGGTCGTTGACACGAGCAACATTCTCTTTATTTGCGGCGGTGCTTTCCCCGATCTTGAAAATATCATCAAGGAACGCCTGAACAAACAGGCATCGATCGGTTTTTACGCCGACCTGAAAGATAAGTATGACAACGACCCGCACCTTCTTGAAAAGGTGACGGTCGAGGATCTCCGAAAATTCGGGATGATCCCCGAATTTCTGGGCAGGCTTCCGGTGGTCTTTGCACTGGACGGCCTTACAGAGGATATGCTGGTGCGTATCCTTAAGGAACCTAAAAATGCCATCCTGAAACAGTATCAGAAGCTTCTGGCGATGGATGAAGTCAAACTCGAATTCGACGACGGTGCGCTCAGGGCGATCGCGGCGAAGGCGATGGAGAAAGACACAGGGGCGAGAGCACTCCGGGCAATTCTTGAAAAGTATATGCTCGACATTATGTATGAAATTCCGAAGGACGACAATATCGGCAAAGTGGTGATCACGGGAGAGTACATCGAAGGCCGGGGCGGCCCGAGGATATTCATGCGCGGGCAGGAAGGGTACCTGCCGGGGAGTATGTAACTTTGGTTAGTAATCCGGTGTCTTATGACACTCGGAAACAACCGTATTAAGAAGAAAAGGAGATGGTTATCATGGCTAAAGACTTTTTAGACGAACTGTCAAAAACAGCACAGAGTCTGACGGAAAAAGTGAGCAGTGTCTATGAGTCTTCCAAATTACGCAGTAAAATTGCTGCCGAGGAACATGAGTCTGTAAAGCTTATGGCAGAGATCGGCAAGATCGTCTATGCGCGTTTTGCTGAGGGTAAAGAGGTAGACAGCGAGTTTCAGGAGCTGTGTGAAGGTATCCTCGGACACAAAAAAGCGGTTGATGAGCTGAAAGCAACGGCTGCAGGCAAAAAAGGTCTTAAGATATGCCCTGCATGTGAAAAAGAGATTGATAAAGATGCTATGTTCTGTCCATACTGCGGCACACCGGTCCCGAATCCCGAACCCGCACCGGAAGAAGAGGATTTTGCGGACGATGCCGAAGACGAATTCGCTGTAGAAGACGCCTGTGAAGTGACAGAGACAGTCGAAGAGACTGAAGAAACCGAAGAATCTGCAGAGGAGCCGGCAGAAGATCCCGAGGAGAAGGATGAAGCTGCATGCGAACCGGCAGAGGAAGCGGCGGAAAGCGTTTTTGATACAGCGGAGCCATCCGAGGAGATCATCCCGGATTGATCTGAAGAAATTCTGACTTAGGTCAGGCAGTATGGAGGATTTTATGGAGAAACATTTGCGCAGGTGTTCGGCTGCGTTAATAATCATGGCGGCAATTTTGCTTTCCATGTGGCTGCCGGGCACTTCTGCAACAGTTAAGGCAGCGACCCTCAGCACTCCCAAAGTGACAGGGTCTGCCTATAACAATGTCGTCACTGTGAAATGGACTGTACCTTCCAATGCGTCGGCAGTTGAGCTTTTCAGATTTGAGAAGAATCAGTATAAACTGGTCAAAACATTCTGGAAAAGCAAGAATGTAAATACGTATAAGTTTACAGGTGATTATTGTGCCTCATATAAGTTTAAAGTGAGAGCATTTATAATCAAAAACGGTAAACGTACATACAGCGGCAATGGATGGAGTGTGGTAAAGACAGCACCGCGCCGTACTTATATCACGACTACGAAGAGAGAAAAGCTCAGCAGCGGTCTTGTGAAATGGGCTGTCAATACCAAGGCGGACGGATACGAGATCTTTCGTGCCTCTTCCAGGAATGGCAATTACACGAAAGTAGCCACTGTTAAAAGCAGGAATGTCTCTGCTGTTCGTGACAACACACTTAAATCTTCGGGAACTTACTATTACAGAGTAAGGGCTTACGCAAACAACAGCAACAGCAAGGTGTACGGCGGTTTCGGTACAACCGAGCAGCTTAACAAGTATACCGCGCCTGCAACGACAGGTAAGAACCGTAAGCTTCTTATCGTTGGAGATTCGAGAGTTGCATATATGAGCAACTGGTGTTCCGACTCTAAGGTAAGCTTTATTGCAAAGTCTAACACGGGTATCAGCTGGCTTTCCAGTACAAGCGTTCAGAATCAGATCCTTGCGTCTCTGGACGGCAGCACCGATATCGCGGTGTGGATCGGAACCAATGACTACGATTACATTTACAGCAAGTATGTCGCTTATTACACTTCCATCATTCCAAAATGGAAAGCGAAGGGTGCAAATGTATATCTGGTCGGTCTTGGGCAGTTCCTGGGCGGAACTGACGGATACGGTGGATATAACAACGATCTGGTCAGATTCAATGCCGGTCTTAAGACTGTTGCGGCTTCATTGGGCGCCAGGTATGTGGATCTGTATTCATATCTTGCAACGACGGGCTATTCTTATATGTCCGGTGACAGAGTCCATTTCAGTCAGGCGACTACGCAGGCAGTGTTCAGATTTCTTGTGAGCGCTGTCGGGATATAGTTGCCGTGGATCATTTATCAGCAATAATAAAAGCGCTGCCTCAGGGAACGAAAACCCGAGGGCAGCGCTTTTTGTGCTGTTCACAGATATATATATGTTTTTACTGAGCTTTTGATGCCAGATATTCATTGATGGAAGCCAGCACTTCATCAGAATCCAGTCCATGAACCATGCAAGCCTCTTCAAGAGATTCCATGATGGAAGAGGGGCATCCTACGCAGTGCATTCCCGACTGCATAAGAACGTATGCAATACCGCCATCATATTTCAGCATTTCACCCATTGTAGTCTGTTTTGTGATCGTCATTATTTTATCCTCCAAATTAAGTGCAGGAACAATACCCATGTCCCCTGTAAAACCACACATTACCGGTGTGTGTAACCGGCAGTCCGGCCGGAACGGGTCCGCGGGCTGTTCGACAAAGAGGATTCTATCACAAAGCTTGACAACTGTCAAGATTCAATAAAAGTCAATTAAAAAGCATGCGGCGCTGTGCCCGAGGGTACAGCGCCGCACTTTATTGAGGTTCAATAGATGTTGATGGCTTTTTTTATACGGACCGAGACCAGATAGGCCAGGCCTATTTTAATTAAATCGGGGACTATGAAGGGGATCACGCACCAGCCGAGCACGGTCAGGAGCGATGCTTCGTCGCCTCCGCGGGCGTACACCACCTTGAACCACACGGTTCCGAAGGCGTAGCACACCAGAAGCCCTAAGAGCATCGAGATGATGGAGGCGAGGGGTTTGCGGCCGAATATATTTTGGATCAGCCACATGACCAGTGCCGAGAAGACAAATCCGATGATGTAACCGCCTGTGCTTCCCAGGAGTACGCCGATGCCGCCGCTGAAGCCTGCGAAAACGGGGACTCCTGCCGCGCCGAGCAGGATATATATGAGCACGGCCATCGTGCCGCGTTTTCCGCCGAGGGTCTGTACTGCCATGAATACGCCGAAGGTCTGCAGGGTGAAGGGCACGACTGCGGGGATGGATATCCATGAGCAGATGGCGATGAGCACCGCAAACACTCCTATGTATACAATATCTGTTGTTTTGCTGCTTTGGACAGCTTCCATAATGCTGATCTCTCCTTTCTGTTGACCGGGTAAGCATATCATGTGGAGAGAGAAATGTCAACCTTAAATGCGAAAATGGTTTACATACTGTTCTGCGGTTTGTTCGAATCGTCTCCGGGAATGATCCGGAGGGAAATTGCTCTGCGCTTTTTTATATCGGTTTATTTGAAAAAAATTAATCTCATCCCTGTATATTGGACATATAGGTGTGCTATAATCCAAATAACGAATGAATGTTCGGAAAATATGTTCGATATATCTTAAAAGGAAAGGGAAGGTAAGAACAATGAACAAACATATGAACGAAAGCAGATTTCCGCAGGAAAAATTCTCGGGCTTTGCCGCTATGCTGATCGCTGTCGTTGTAACCATAGAAATCATGGTCGGCGGAGCCATGGTGCTGGATATCGACTTTTTTAAAGCGGATGCCATTGCCCTCATCCTTTGCTTTGTGGTATTATATTGCGGTGTGGTGGTGATGCTCACAGATCACTGACGGGAGCTGTTAAAATGGCAAAATCTTCAAACCAGAAAATGAAAGTACTCTATATCGCCGCGGCGCTGCTCGAACAGTCCGACGAGGACCATCCCCTGACGGCCGCCGACCTGATCGGCTATCTCGCCGCCAACGGCATCAATGCCGAGCGAAAGGCGATATATGATGATATCGAAAATCTCAGGACCTTTGGCTTCTGTATAGAGAACAGGAGAAAGACCCCTTCGGGCTTTTATATTTCAAAACGTCTGTTCAGCGAGGAAGAGCTGCGGCTTTTGTCCGATGCGGTGCAGTGTGCGCCTTTTATGCCGGAGAAGGCTGCGGATTCCATCCTTGCAAAGCTGAGACGTCTGACCAGTGTTCACCGCGCCCCGGCACTTATGCCGGGGCTTAAGCAGGACAGGCATTCGGGCGTCCTGAACAGTGATGTGTACGATGCCATAGATCAGATACGGAGTGCTATCGAGAGTGATGTGCAGGTCAGCTTTCAGTACTGTGAATGGACGGCGGACAAAAAGCTTGTGCCTAAGAGAAACGGGCAGCGTTACGTGGTAAGCCCGTGGAAGATTTTGTGGAACGATGGTTTCTGCTATCTGATCGCAATCGAGGAAAAAAGCCGTATCGTCAAGCACTTCAGGGTCGACAAGATACGTAAGGTGCAGCACGAAAAAGACCGCCGTACAGGGCATGACATGTTCGCCAATTTCGATCAGGAACGGTTCACCGCCGGCACTTTTCACATGTTCGGGGGACGCGAGGAGACGGTGACCATCGAGTTTGAGAATCACCTGATCGGCGTTCTTATCGACAGGTTCGGCGAGGGTGTGCGTGTCGTGTCAAAAGACAAGGAGCATTTTCTGGCGCTTCTGAGGGTCAGAGTAAGCCCTCAGTTTTTTGGCTGGCTTGCCGGGCTCGGTGCCGGGGCGGTCATCACTTCGCCCGAGACAGCAAAAGCAGAGTATCGCAGATTTCTAAAATCAGCGCTGGCTTCGTCGGACAGGGGAAATGCGGCAGATAAAGCTACCGGTTAAATAAAGCACAGCGGAATGCTGTTTGTCATCGATCTTTGAGACATTACGCCGGCTAATCCGAATGATTACCGGGAATGTAACCTTGGTGGAGGATATTATGTCAGTCAAGTCCGAGTTTCTGCGGCTTCTGGAACAGAATAAGGGTCGCCCGATCTCGGGAGAAGCTGTCGCGTCAGAGCTCAACTGCTCCCGCGCGGCGGTCAATAAGGCAGCGATAAAACTGCGAGAAGAGGGTTATAGCATCGATGCGGGCCGAAACCGCGGCTACATGCTCTCCCCGGGCTCCAACGTGCTCTCCTCCGAAGGCCTGAAACTATATCTGCAAGACCCGAATTTAAAGCTGATCTTTCTGCCGGAGACCGATTCCACCAACCTGAGAGCGCGGGAGGCGGCGCAGCAGGGGATGCCGGGCGAGACGATCATCGTGGTGTCCAGACGCCAGACCCTCGGCAGGGGCAGAAGGGGCAGGTCATTCTACTCGCCTGAAGGCGGAATATACATGAGTATCCTGCTTCGTCCCGACGTCGACCTGGCTGCGGGTACGCTTCTGACGATCACCTCCGCCGCTGCGGTATGCAAGGCCGTAGAGGAAGTGTGCGGCATAAGGCTTTCCCTCAAATGGGTCAACGACCTGTATCTGAACGGGCTTAAAGTCGGAGGCATCCTGACCGAAGCGGTCACAGATTTTGAGAGCGGGAATATCGAATATGCCATCGTAGGCATCGGCCTGAATGTGTTCTGGGAAGAGAGCAGCATTCCGGAGGATCTCAGAGAAGTGGCAGGGGCGATCTTCACAGACCGGCCGAGCTTTGAACAGATCAACATCAATGCGCTGGCCGCATCGATCGTTGACCATGTCATAAGAGACTCCGGGGACTTTTCGGTGCCCCCGCTTTACATTGAAAGAAATATAGTTCCGGGGCACAACATCATTGTGAACGAAGGACAAAAGAAAACGAAGGCCTTTGCGCTTTCGGTGGAGCCGGACGGCAGGCTGAAGATCCGCGAAGAGTCGGGAGATATAAGGCTGCTTTCCTATGGCGATATTTCCATAGAAAAAGTGTAAAATATACGAGCATTTCTGCTATAGTATTTGATATAGATAAAAGGCACAAACAATCAGTATTAACGCGTTTTTGTGAAAAATGGGGGACGCACTTAGATGGGAGACAGGATGTCAACGACGATAAAGCTGTATTACAAAGATGCATATATTCAGGAATTTAACGCGGTCGTAGAAGACTGCAGGCCGAGAGACGATAAGTACGCCGTTGTATTGGACCGTACCGCTTTTTACCCTGAAGGGGGCGGACAGCCGGGAGATATCGGGGCGCTGAATGACGCGGTGGTCATGGATACGATCGAAGAGGAAGGAACCATCCTTCACATTGTGGACAGACCGCTTCCCGCAGGTCAGACGGTAACGGGAAAGATCGATTTTGAACGCCGGTTCGATTTTATGCAGCAGCACTCCGGCGAGCATATCGTCAGCGGTCTGGTACACGCCGCCTTTGGATATAACAATGTAGGGTTCCATATGGGAAGCGATGTGGTAACGATCGATTTTGACGGGGTTCTGACCGAGGAGGATCTTCGCCGCATAGAAGAGGAGGCAAACCGCCGCATCTGGAACGACCGTGAGATAGAGATCCTCTATCCTGACGAGCAGGAGCTTGCTTCCATGGAATACCGAAGCAAAAAAGAACTGACCGGTCAGGTCCGCATCGTGGTCTTCCCGGAGACAGACGCCTGTGCCTGCTGCGGCACACACGTCTCCCGCACAGGAGAGATCGGCCTTGTCAAAATTCTCTCTGTGGTAAAATTCAGGAGCGGAGTCAGGGTCGAGATGATCAGCGGCCGAAGAGCATATGACTATCTTACCATGACTGCCGAACAGAACCATAAAATATCTGTGCTGCTCTCCGCAAAGCCCGGCGAGACAGCCGATGCAGCCACACGTATGCAGGAAGAAAACTACCGCCTTCGCGGCGAGGTCCTGCGGCTCGAAGAGACCTCGTATCTGGCCGAGGCGCGCCTGCACGAAGGCGAAGGCAGCGTGCTTCTCTTCCGCGAAGGGATGACGGCCGACGGGGTGCGAAAACTCACAGACGCAGTGATGAAGACCTGCAAAGGCTGCTGCGCCGTGTTCTCCGACAACGGCGACGGCACATACAAATACGCGATGGGAGAACAGGACGGCGACCTCCGCACCTTTACAAAGGAGATGAACGCAGCCCTGAACGGCCGCGGCGGCGGCAAACCTTTCTTCGTCCAGGGCTCCGTAAAGAGTACCGAGGAGGAGATCCGGCGGTTCTTCTCAAGATAAGACGATCAATTTCAAGATAACAAAAAAACAGGACATGGCAAAACTTGTTTTGCCATATCCTGTTTTTTTATCGTCAACAATTCGCTGCCCAACCGATCAATCCCTATGATGGGAAGCAGCCCGTGGGCATATCAGATGGTGAACTGTTGTGCCTGCCCGAAGAGACAATCCGCCTAGAAGAACTTAGCCGCGAAGGCTCTCCTGAGCGGCGGCTCTAGTTCTTCTTAGC
>CAMNGN010000005.1 GCA_946538475.1 uncultured Blautia sp. | reverse complement strand
GCGGGAATCACAACCGCACCCGAAACACAGCCTATTACAGGCGGGAGCGGGAATCCTGACCGCTGAGCAAAACGGAACTCTTGACATTCCGTATATTTTTGATTATCTTATAAGGATGGATAAGAACAATCTTTATTAATAATTAAAGATAGATGGAGGCCCACATGAGCAAAGAACTCGCAAAAACATACGATCCGAAAGGAATAGAGGAACGCCTCTACAGCAAATGGCTGGACAAAGGCTACTTCCACGCCAAGGTAAACCCCGACAAAAAACCGTTCACTATCGTTATGCCCCCGCCCAACGTCACCGGCCAGCTGCATATGGGACATGCCCTCGACGAGACCATGCAGGACATCCTCATCCGCTTTAAAAGGATGCAGGGATACGAAACCCTCTGGCAGCCCGGCACCGACCACGCGGCTATCGCGACCGAAGTAAAGGTCATCGAAAAACTGAAAAGCGAAGGCATCGACAAGGACGAAATCGGACGCGAAGAGTTCCTCAAACACGCATGGGCCTGGAAAGAAGAATACGGCGGAAGGATCATCAACCAGCTGAAAAAGCTCGGCGCCTCCGCTGACTGGGACAGAGAACGCTTCACGATGGACGAAGGCTGCTCTAAAGCCGTACAGGAAGTATTCATCCGCCTGCACAGCAAAGGCTACATCTACAAAGGCTCCCGCATCATCAACTGGTGCCCGGTCTGCCGCACATCGATCTCCGATGCAGAAGTAGAGCACGAGGACCAGGATGGCTTCTTCTGGCACATCAACTACCCGATCGTCGGAGAAGAAGGCCGCTTTGTAGAAATCGCTACCACCCGTCCCGAGACCATGCTCGGCGATACCGCCGTCGCGGTAAATCCCGAGGACGACCGCTATAAAGATATAGTAGGAAAAATGCTGGAGCTCCCGCTCACCGGCAGACAGATCCCCGTCATCGCTGACGAGTATGTCGACCGTGAGTTCGGAACCGGCTGCGTGAAAATCACACCGGCGCACGACCCCAACGACTTTGAGGTCGGAAAACGCCACAATCTGGAAGAGATCAACATCCTCAACGATGACGCAACGATCAACGAACGCGGCGGCAAGTACGCAGGTATGGACCGCTACGAAGCCCGTAAGGCAGTCGTAGAAGACCTGAAAGAACTCGGCCTTCTCGTCAAAGTAGTTCCGCACAACCACAGCGTCGGAACACACGACCGCTGCGGCACTACCGTCGAGCCGATGATCAAGCCCCAGTGGTTCGTCCGCATGAAAGAGATGGCAGAGGCTGCCATCGACGTGCTGAAGACCGGCGAGCTCACCTTCGTGCCCGACCGTTTTGACAAGATCTATCTCCACTGGCTCGAGAACATCCGTGACTGGTGCATCTCCCGTCAGCTGTGGTGGGGACACAGAATCCCCGCATACTACTGCGACGACTGCGGCGAGATCGTGGTCGCAGCGGAGATGCCCGAAGTATGCCCGAAGTGCGGCGGAAAGCATTTCCGGCAGGATGAGGACACGCTGGACACATGGTTCAGCTCGGCCCTGTGGCCGTTCTCCACGCTCGGCTGGCCCGAAAAGACCCCCGAGCTGGAATACTTCTATCCGACAGACGTGCTGGTGACCGGCTACGACATCATCTTCTTCTGGGTCATCCGTATGGTATTCTCCGGACTTGAGCAGACCGGCAAATCCCCGTTCCATCATGTGCTGATCCACGGCCTTGTTCGTGACTCCCAGGGACGCAAGATGAGCAAATCGCTCGGAAACGGAATCGACCCGCTCGATGTTATCGATAAATACGGCGCTGACGCACTTCGTCTGACGCTCACTACCGGCAACGCTCCCGGAAACGATATGAGATTCTACTGGGAGAAGGTAGAAGCGAGCCGCAACTTTGCCAACAAGATCTGGAATGCATCGCGCTTCATTCAGATGAACCTCGAAGGCAGCACCGTGACCGAGCCCGAAAACCTTGCTTCGCTCTGCCCCGAGGACAAATGGATCCTTTCCCGCCTCAACACGGTCGTCCGTGAAGTGACGGAAAACATGGAAAAATACGAGCTGGGCATCGCGGTATCCAAAATCTACGACTTCCTGTGGGATGAGTTCTGCGACTGGTACATCGAGATCGCCAAGGTGCGTCTGTGGAACAAAGAAGCCGATCCTGCGGCAGCAGGCGAAGCACTCTTTACCCTTCGCTATACACTGACACAGGCACTCAAACTGCTGCATCCGTTCATGCCGTTCATCACCGAAGAGATCTACTGCACGCTTCTTCCCGAAGAAGAGTCGATCATGATCTCTGACTGGCCGGTTTACCGCGAGGATATGTGCTTCCCGAAAGAGGAGAGCATCGTGGCCGGCTTCCAGGATGTGATCCGCGGGATCAGAAACACCCGTACATCCATGCAGGTGCCCCCGAACCGCAAGACGAACATTTTCATCGTGGCGAAAGACGACGAGACACATGCCGCATATGCATCGGCAAGCCGTTCATTCACAAATCTGGCCTATGCAAAAGAGATCCATGTAAAGACAGACAAGAGCGGCATCGGCAGCGATGCGGTCTCGGTAGTGGTACATGACGCGGTAGCTTACCTCCCGCTGGAGGACCTTGTCGATCGCGAGAAAGAAAGAGAACGCCTCACAAAAGAAAAAGAGAGACTGACAAAGGAGATCGCACGCTGCACAGGCATGCTGAACAATCCGAACTTTGTCAACAAAGCTCCCGAGGCGAAGGTGAACGCCGAGAAAGACAAGCTTTCCAAGTACAAGGAAATGATGGATAAAGTCATCGCCTTCCTGGAACAGCTCGGCTGAAGATAAAGGAGACATCGGGAATGCTGATTAAGGTGGCAAACAAAATATCGCCTGTTCTGCAGGCCCTATGGTGCGCTCTGCTGTACTTTATTATGGAAGCGATCTGCAGACATTCGGTGGCTGCGGCATGGGAATACATGACGACAAAACCGCTCGTGTTCCTTTACAACACCGCTTTCATATTTACCACAATGCTGATCTGCTATCTGTCCCGCCGAAGAGTATTCTGGAGGGTGTGTATCTCCACCCTCTGGCTTCTGCTGGCGGTGATCAATGGCGTACTCCTGCTGAACCGGGTCACACCGTTTACCGGGCCGGACATCAAGAATCTTACCGATGGCCTTGCCATCGCCAAAAAATATCTGCCGCCCTGGGGCGTGACTCTGTGTTATGTCATATTGATCGCGATCGCCGTTTTCCTTCTGATCGTGCTGATCATAGCGCCTAAGTATAAAGGAAAAATGCGGTACAGGATCAACATTCCGGCTGTGCTCATCTGTGCTGCACTTTTCGTGCTGTTTACAAACGTGGCACTGAAACAGAGGATACTTTCCAACTATTTTGGAAACATTGCCTTTGCTTACGAGGATTACGGTTATCCTTACTGCCTGGTGACAACGATATTTAACACGGGCATAAGCCAGCCCAGCGGGTATTCGGCCAAGCAGATCCAGGAGATCCAGAACTCGGAGAGAAATCTGCCGGAGACGACCGATGAGGAAAAACTTCCGAACATCATTTTCCTGCAGCTGGAATCGTTTTTTGACCCGACACTGGTAAATTATCTGGATATCTCGGAAGATCCCATACCCTATTTCAGGAAACTGATGAAGGAATACTCCTCAGGGTACTTCAAGGTTCCCTCGGTAGGCGCCGGCACGGCGAACACGGAGTTCGAAACGATCACCGGCATGAGCCTTCATTACTTTGGACCCGGCGAGTATCCTTATAAGAGCATCCTGCAGGAGACCACATGCGAAAGCGCGCCTTATGTTCTGAAGAATCTGGGCTACACCGCCTTTGCTATCCACAATAACGAAGCAAATTTCTATTCGCGCAAGCGCGTGTTCCCGCGGCTCGGCTTTGACTATTTTGTCTCGGAAGAGTACATGGTCCGCGAGAACGAGCAGAATCCGCTGGGGTGGGTAAAAGACGAAGTTCTCACCGAAGAGATCCTGAAATGCCTGAACTCCACCGAGAGCTCCGATTACATCTATACGATCTCTGTGCAGGGACACGGGGATTATCCCACGGAGCCGGTGCTGGAGGATCCCGAGATCACGGTTTCGGGTTCGGCCACATTCGAGCAGGACTGCAAGTGGGAGTACTATGTAAACCAGATCCACGAGATGGATGACTTCGTGAAAGAACTCACCGAAGCACTGAGCGAATACCCCGAAGATGTCGTGCTGGTCATGTACGGAGACCATCTGCCCACCATGGGACTCACGGTCGAGGACATGAAGAACAGGTATTTGTTCCAGACCCAGTATGTCATGTGGGATAATTTCGGAATGGACCGAAAGGAAGAAAACCTTGCCTCCTACCAGATGGCGGCAGAGGTGATGGACCGGATCGGGATCCACGAAGGAAACATCTTCAAATATCATCAGGCGCGGAGAAGCACCAAAAATTACCAGGTCGACCTGGAATCCCTGCAGTACGATCTTCTTTACGGAAAACGCTACAGCTATGGCGGCGACAATCCTTTTAAGAAGACAAAGATGAAAATGGGTATCTACGACCTGACACTTGACTCTATTTCGATGGGAAGTGCCTCGCAGCTTTCCTATTACATCAGGGGTACCAATTTTACACCTTCGAGCGAAGTGAAGCTGAACGGAGAATGGTACGACACGGTGTATGTCAACCCGACTACACTGATCATTTCGGGGACGGAGCTGCAGGACTTTGACCGTCTGACGGTCTGCCAGCGGAGCAACAGCTCCACCAGGAAGGCCCTTTCGAAAAGCTATGACCGGACCTGCTATGCGCTCATGGACGATAATCCATGGAAGGTGGCAGCGCCCACTGAAGAATGATAAGATGCCACCGTGCAGTTGTGCGGTGGCATTTATAGTAATAATGAAGGAGACCGGGCATGACATTCGAAGAAGCATGTGCCTATATAGACGAAACACCAAAGTTTACCAAAAAACACAGCCTTGACCATACACGGGAATGTCTGAGAAGACTGGGAAATCCTGAGCGGGCATTTTCCGTGATCCACGTGGCAGGCACCAACGGGAAAGGCAGCGTCTGCGCGTTTCTCGCCTCTGTCCTCGGAACGGCAGGTTACCGTACGGGGCTTTTTACCTCGCCGCACCTGATCGATATCCGTGAACGTTTTGTGGTCGACGGAGAGATGATCTCCGAGGAAGAGTTCCTCGCGGCTTTCGATGAGGTGCGGGATCTTTCCCTTGACATGGAAAAGGCAGGGGAAGGCCATCCCACATATTTTGAGATGCTGTTTCTGATGGGTATGCTTATCTTTAAGGAAAAAGGCACAGAGATCGTGGTTCTGGAGACCGGCCTGGGAGGCAGGCTCGACGCCACGACGGCAGTTTCCCATCCCCTCGCCTGTGTGATCACCTCGATTAGCCTCGATCATACACAATATCTGGGCAGCACGGTCGAACTGATCGCCGCGGAAAAGGCAGGAATTATTGTGCCGGAGATCCCCGTGGTCTATGACGCAAATGACCCGGGAGCTGCCGAAGTGATAAAAAACGCTGCGCTTCTCGCCGGCAGTCGCGCCATCCCGGTATACGAATCCGATACTGTTGTGAAGAAAAAGAGCCGGGCGGGCATTGATTTTTCCTTTAATAATGATTATTATGATAAAAACACGGTGTTTCATATTCCCTTTATTGCTGACTATCAGGTGATGAATGCATCGCTGGCAGTAAGAGCGCTGGAAGTGATGGCTGAGTGCGGACAGATATCTGTTTCCCGCGAAGATGTCATCAGGGGAATCGCAGACACCTCGTGGCCCGGGAGAATGGAGACGGTACTGCCCGGCGTGATCCTGGACGGGGCACACAACGAGGATGGCATTCGAAAGTTTGCGGATGCAGCGGAATACTTTGCCGGGGACTTTCCCATATGCCTTCTGTTCGGGGCAGTGAATGACAAGGACTACCCCGATATGATCGGACTGATCGCCGGGAAGATCCGTCCGGAGAAAGTTGTGACGACGCAGATCGGCGGCGCAAGAGAAGTGCCGGCGGAGGAGCTTGCCGAAGTTTTCAGAGAGAAAGGCTGCGCGGATGTGACAGCCGAACCGGATCCGAAGAAAGCATTCGGGCTTGCGCTGCAGAAGAAGCCCGAAGATGGCCTTCTGTTCTGCGTGGGGTCTCTCTACCTGGTAGGTATAATTAAGGGTATTATTCACAGCTGAACCGCGCATTTGCTGCGCGGTTACAGCCTGAAAAAGTAAAACATGCAGGGATTCGTCCCATCGCCGAAGGCGATTTGCATGGACGAATCCGTTACTATTCACAGCTAAGTGGCTGTGAATAGTAACAATTAAAAAGGAGGTTGCTTCCTTAAATGATAGATTATGAAGAAGAACTGAAGAAATTTGAACCATGCCTCGATGTGACAGACGCGGAGGGGGCAATCTATGACCACGAACTGACGGACATTCTGGATGTCCTTCAGGAAATGCTCAAAGAGTCGAAAGAAAACAGACGGGTACGGACTCGTTAAGCCACAGCCTGCTCTACGGAGGTTTGCCGAATGGATTGTATCAACTGTGGGACTCACCTTTCGCCTGCGGACCGGGAATACTGTCCGCGATGCGGATTTCCCATCCTTATTCAGCGAAAGGTGATGTATCTGTCCCGCTACTATTATAACCAGGGGCTTGAAAAGGCGGAGATACGCGACCTGTCCGGCGCGATCGGATGCCTCAAACAGAGCCTCATTTTTGACAAAAACAATATCGATGCCAGAAATCTGCTCGGCCTCGTTTACTTTGAGACCGGCGAGGTGGTGGCGGCGCTCAGCGAATGGGTCATCAGCAAGAACTTGTCGCCCAGGCAGAACCTTGCGGAGGAATACATCAATAAGCTGCAGGCCAATTCCGCGCGCCTTTCCGCGATAAACGAGACGATCCGCAAGTACAACCACGCGCTGGAGCTCTGCAGAGAAGGGCATGAGGATATGGCCTCGGTCCAGCTGCGGCGTATTCTGGCCCAGAACTCCAAGCTGATCAAAGGCTATCATCTGCTTGCGCTGATCCACATGAAAAATCACGAGTGGAACAAGGCAAGAAGGATACTTCGAAAAGCCGCAAGGATCGATAAGACAAACACCACAACGCTAAGGTTCCTGAAGGAAGTGGATGAGCGCACCGGCGTGACGACCAGGCTGGAGGATAAAAAGAGGGGACTTTTCCGCTCGTCATCGATCATGGACGATATCGAGACGGAAAATGAGGGCCCCACAACTTCGATCCCGGTGCGTGCCGTGTCGAAGATCAGCATTCCGGCGGCGCTTGTGGCAGGTCTTGCTGTCGGAGCGGCGGCGTTCGCCCTCCTGGCGGTGCCCTCGATCCGCCAGAATATTTACCGTGAGGCCAACGATCAGATCGTCAAATACAGTGAATCGCTGGCCAGCCAGAGCGCGGAACTCTCGAGAGTACAGGGAGAGGCGGCATCCGTGGGGCAGACGGCTGAGCAGAATGAACGCGAGATGGAGTCGGAGCAGAGAAAGAGGGAAAGTTATGAGTATCTGCTTCAGGCTTATTATTCGCTGAACACAGGCGACCCGGATACCGCAGCGGTGACGGTGCAGAAGGTATATATAAGTACTCTCACCGATGAGCTGCTGAATATCTATAATCTGATCTGTCAGAGGACCGGTTCCTCGGGACTTAACGATGACGGAACGCCTGCAGAAACGCAGAGCGCAGAGAACGGTTACACCGGCGATACTTCGGGGTACGACGCGGGATATGACTCCGGCTATGACAGTTACGATTATAACAGCTACGATTATAACGAATACGATTATAATTACGACTACAATTATGACTATGACTACGGATATTGACCGGACGCCTTTCGGTACGGCATATTTGTAAAGGTACTGACTGACTGTATCGCCATGGAGGTAGGGACATGCCGGGAGCGTTTTCACACATGGAGCTTGTTCTTGGGCGGCAGAAGACAGACGCGCTGGCGCGGGCACGCATTGCGGTCTTTGGAATCGGCGGTGTCGGCAGCTTTGTGACGGAAGCACTGGCCCGCTGCGGAGTCGGAAGTCTGACACTGGTCGATCATGATGTGATCAGCGAAGATGAGATATGCAGGCAGCTGTATGCGACGCGGTCCGCGATCGGAAAGAGCAAGGTATCGGTGGCCGGAGACCATATCCGGGACATCGACGAGAATATTCTGGTTCACTGTTACGAGACCCCTTATACAAAACAGACGGCACCGTTGTTCGATCTTACAGCCTATGATTATATTGTGGATACTCTTCCGGGGCCGGAGGATAAACTGGTGCTGATCGAAGAAGCAAATGCAAAGGGTGTAAAGATGCTCAGCTGCATGTGCCTTAATCATTTTACGGATACATCGAGGCTCAGAGTGGCCGACATTTCCAGGGCATCCGTATGCCCTGTCGCCAAAACGCTGCGCACGGAGCTCAAAAAGGCCGGTATCCGTTCCCTGAAAGTCCTTTTCTCCTCGGAAGCACGCAGAAAAGGGCGTACAGAGGCGAAAGAAAATCCGGAAGAGACAGCCGCGGCGGGGAGCATCTGCTATCTTACCGGAACCGCGGGCCTTTTGATCGCCCGGGAGGTGGTCCGCGATCTTACGGATTCCGGAGAAGCGGCGGTAAAAAGGCCGCTTATTCGAAGACATGGAGACAGATAAAATGGATATATATCAGCAGTTGCTGAGAGAACTCAGTGAGATAGAAGGAAATCCCGAGATACTGAGGGATGAGCCGATGAGCCGCCATACAACGTTTCGCATCGGCGGTCCGGCGGATGTTTTTGTGACGCCGAAGGATGAAAAACAGACGGCCGAAGTACTTGCGGCTGTGAGAAGGTCCGGTCTTCCGTTTTTTATTCTGGGAAACGGCAGCAATCTTCTGGTGAGCGACAGCGGCTTTCGGGGCGTTGTGATCCGCATTTACCGGAATATGAGTGACATAGATGTGAGCGGTGAAGAGATCCGTGCCGGCGCCGGCGCGCTTCTTTCTGCCATCGCGGCGGCCGCACGAAACGCGGATCTGACGGGATTCGAATTTGCCTCGGGCATTCCCGGCACCCTCGGAGGAGCGGTCGTGATGAATGCGGGAGCCTACGGCGGGGAGATGAAAGACGTGCTTGTAAGTGCAAAAGTACTGACCCCGCAGGGCGAGATAAAGACACTCGGACTTCCGGAACTGAAGCTCGGTTACCGGACAAGCATCATAAAGGAAGAGGATCTTGTCGTGCTTGCGGCCGTAATGCGGTTCGAAAAAGGAGACCCGGCGGCGATTCGCGATAAAATGCAGGATCTGCAGCAGAGAAGAGTCTCAAAGCAGCCGCTTGAATTCCCGAGCGCAGGCAGCACATTCAAGCGCCCGGAAGGCTATTTTGCCGGCAAACTGATCCAGGACGCGGGACTGCGCGGGTTTACGGTCGGGGGAGCTAAAGTGTCGGACAAGCACTGCGGGTTTGTGATCAATGCGGATCATGCGACGGCCGACGATGTGATGAGGCTCATACATCAGGTGTCAGACCGGGTCTTTGAAAACAGCGGTGTGAGGCTGGAACCCGAAGTCAGGTTCCTCGGAGATTTCTGACGGAGGTGGAAGGATTGTCTTTTTCAGGGATGGTGAAAAAAGAACTTTCCGGACACGAGGACTCTGCGAGACATTGCCAGATCGCCGAAATGGCGGCCCTGCTGTCGGGCTCGGGAGACCTTGAACGGGATGAAGAGGGCAGAGCGTTCCTGGTTTTTCATTCCGAAAACGAAACTGTGACAAGAAAGTGCTTTACAATACTTAAAAAAACATTTAATATAGAAGAAGCTATCTTTGTCAGGGATGTATACAGGCAGAAAAGAGGCAGAGTTTATCTGCTTCGCATCAGTCCGGAGCATCTGACGGAAATATGTCAGGCGGCCAGACTGGTTCCCGATGAAGAGCGGCGGACGCTGAATGTTACGGACATAGCGCTGATCACCAGGCGCCAGTGCTGTAAAAGAGCGTTCATAAGAGGCGCTTTTCTCGCATCCGGTTCCATAAGCGATCCCAATAAGGGCTATCATTTTGAGATCGTGTGTACCGAGGAGGAGAGAGCAGAACAGTTACAGAAGATTATTTGCAGTTTCGAGATCGACGCGCGGATCGTAAAGCG
Organism: uncultured Blautia sp.; assembly: GCA_946538475.1. GTDB lineage: Bacteria > Bacillota > Clostridia > Lachnospirales > Lachnospiraceae > Blautia_A. The sequence goes on along the minus strand of CAMNGN010000005.1, from coordinate 20,550 downwards.
CCGCAATTCATATGTGGTCTATGTGAAGGAAGGCGCGCAGATTGTGGACCTGCTTGCCGTGATGGGAGCAGGCATAGCTCTGATGGACCTGGAGAATATCCGGATCCTGAAAGAGATGCGTAATACTGTGAACCGTGTAGTCAATTGCGAGACGGCAAATATCAATAAGACGGTGAACGCGGCAGTGAAGCAGGCAGAAGATATCCGGCTGATCGAGAGGACGGTGGGCTTTGAGAGCCTCAATGAAGGTCTGGCAGAGATGGCGGCACTGCGGCTGCAATTCCCCGAAGCAACACTCAAAGAATTAGGCATGATGCTATCCCCGCAGGTGGGCAAATCCGGCGTGAATCACAGGCTCAGAAAGCTTTCGGAGATCGCGCAGGAGCTGCGGGAGAACGAGGAGGAGCTATTATGATCAGAAAACCAGTCACAATTAATTTATCCACTGGCCTGGAAGCACGCCCGGTGGCACAGCTGGTGCAGGTGGCAAGCAGGTACAACAGTGAGGTTTATGTTGAGATTGGCAGAAAAAAAGTTAATGCCAAGAGCATAATGGGCATGATGACTCTTGGGCTGGACGCAGGAGAAGAGATCACGCTTTCCGCCAATGGTGAGGATGAGGAAGCAGCTATGGACAGCATTGTTAATTATCTCTGCAGTCAATAACTTTATTTGAATAATGGTAACTGTTCAGGTACTGAACTGATACGAATAATGATCCTTAGAGTGCCGGAGAGAAGGAAGACCGCTTCTCTCCGGCGCTTTGCGCAAAGGCGCATTGACAAGGTTTTAACGGCTTTGATATAATAAAGTGATAAAGTTATAATTTGGCCCGGGTTCGGGCAAAATGATAACGAGATAAAAGGTAACTGTTCAGTCCTGAACAGATACAATATATGTACATATCAGACAGGATCCGGAAGGAGGAAACGAATCGTGGGAAAAACATTTCGCGGCGGGGTTCATCCCCTGGGACATAAGGAGCTGTCCCGGGATATCCCTTTTGAGACATATCTGCCGCAAGGAGAGATGGTCTACCCTCTCGGGCAGCACATCGGACGTCCTGCGTCTCCAATCGTAAAAAAAGGTGACCGTGTTCTGGCGGGACAGCTGATCGCGGAGGCATCCGCTTTTGTATCAGCCAATATTGTCAGCGGATGTTCCGGCACCGTAAAGGCAGTCGATAAGCACCGCACGATCGCGGGAACAATGGCCGAGTGCGTCATTATCGAAAATGACGGACTTTACGAGACAGTTCCCGGCGTCGGAACTCTGGTCGATTTTCACACTCTCAGCAGAGAAGAGATCATCGCAAAGGTGAAAAAAGCCGGTATCATCGGCATGGGAGGCGCCGGCTTCCCCACACACGTAAAACTTATGCCGAAGGATCCCGACGCGATCAGATACGTGATCGTCAACGGCGCGGAGTGCGAGCCATATATCACCTGTGACGATCAGCTGATGCGCACACATGCGAATGATATCATCACAGGGCTTCGGGTGCTGCTTTCGCTGTTCCCGAACGCGCGCGGCGTGATCGTGATCGAGGACAACAAAAAAGAAGCGATCCGTGCGATGGAGACCGCCGCATCCGGCAGCAAGGGGATCAGCGTGAAAGCGGTTCCCGTCAAATACCCGCAGGGCGGCGAGCGCAGCTGCATCAGTGTCGTGACAGGCGCTCACTACGGCATCACGCAGCTTCCCGCCGATGTAGGATGTATCGTGGACAATGTAGGAACGGTCTACGCGATCTATAAAGCGGTCTGCGAATCCACCCCGCTCATGGAGAGGGGCATCACCATCACCGGTGAGGCGGTAAATACTCCCCACAATTATATGACCAGGATCGGCGTCAGCTGCAGAGAACTTCTGGAACACGCCGGCGGCCTTAAGGAGAGCGGAGCTGTTAAGGTGATGGCGGGCGGCCCTATGATGGGAATCGCGTTCGACAGCCTCGATGTTCCGATGTGCAAAAACAACAATGCGTTTACTTTCCTGGCTTCCGACGAGGTGGCTGAGGCACAGAAGATACAGACAGCGTGTATCCGCTGCGGCAGATGCGTGCGGGTATGTCCGCAGGGGCTCACCCCACAGCTTATGTCGGCAGCGCTGGAGAAGAAGGACTATGACCGTTATGAGAATAAGCTCCATGGGCTGGAGTGCATCAGCTGCGGTTCCTGTACCTTCATCTGTCCGGCCAAGCGTCCTCTGACCCAGGAGTTTAAGGTGGCAAAAGCCGAGATCATGGCAGCCAAAAGAGCGGCACAGGCAAAGGAGGGAGCAAAATCATGAATGAAAGATTGAATGTTTCCTCAAGCCCGCATACCAGAAGTACGCTGAGTACGGGCCATGTGATGCGAGACATTGTCATCTCGCTGATCCCGGTCTCCGCTTTCGGCGTATGGCATTTTGGAATCAGGGCCCTGCTTGTACTTCTGTGCTCTGTCTGCGCTGCGGTGCTTACCGAGCTCATCTTCGATAAAATATGTAAGCGCGGCGATACCTGGAAGGATGGAAGCGCAGTGATCACCGGACTCCTTCTCGGTCTCTGCATTCCCTCGACAGTTCCGCTCTATGCGCCTGTTCTGGGAAGTGTTTTCGCGATCCTGTTCGTCAAATGCTTCTTCGGCGGCCTCGGAAAGAACTTTATGAACCCGGCCCTCGCCGGAAGATGCTTTCTGCTCATTTCCTTCGGCAGCCGGATGACAAATTATGCCTATACGGACGCGGTGAGTTCCGCGACGCCGCTGGCTGAGCTGGCAAATGATCATACGGTCAACCTTTCGCAGATGTTCATCGGTAATGGCAACGTGACAGGCGTTATCGGATGCTCTGTCCTCGGTCTGCTGATCGGTATCTGCTACCTGTTTATTGTCGACGCGATCACGTGGGAGATCCCCGTTGCGTCTGTTGTCACTTTTGCCCTGTTTATCGGCATCTTCGGCGGACATGGTTTTGATCCCATGTACCTCCTGGCGCATCTGATGGGCGGCGGAATTATTATGGGAAGCTTCTTTATGGCGACCGATCCGGTCACGAGCCCCATGACTACAGAAGGACAGCTGATCTACGGCGCGGCTGTCGGCCTTCTCTCCGGTATATTCCGTGTGTTCGCGACCTCTGCCGATTCTGTGAGTTACGCGATCATCATCAGCAACCTGCTGACACCGCTCATCGACGAGTATGTGGTACCGCTTCCGTTCGGTCTCCGCAAGGGAGCGGCACAGGAACACATCGGATCCTCCGCCTTTAATCCGAAGATGCTTCTGCCCGCGCTCAGACTTTGCCTGATCACGTTGCTGGCAGGACTCGGTCTGGCAGGTGTGTACAATATGACAAAAGACACCATCGAACAGCAGAAAGAAGCAAAAAGGATCCAGTCTTATAAGGAAGTTTTGCCGGAAGCCGAGGAGCTGGGATACGATGACGATCTCAAGGCGATCGTCGACGGAATGGCCGGAGAGGTTTACGGCACCGATTTCGGCAAGGCGTACATCAACGACCTGATCGTCGGAAAAGATGCTTCGGGAGAGACAGTCGGCTATGTCGTGGGCGTGACAAGCAACGACGGCTTTGACGGTCCTATTTCCCTGTCCGTGGGTGTCGATACCGAAGGGACGATCCAAAAGATCTCCTTTACTGAGCTGAATGAGACGGCAGGTATGGGCATGAAGTGCGGCGATCCTGAGTTTAAGGATCAGTTTAACGGACGCAGCGTAACCCGGTTTACACTCAACAAAGCAGGCGGTTCTTCCTCCGATGAGGAGATCGACTCGGTGTCGGGAGCTTCCATTTCTTCCGGCGCGGTGGTCAATGCGGTCAATGCCGCGCTCGATTTCCTGCATGAGAATGTGATGTGACGGAGGTGCGGGATGAATAAATATATAGAGAGAATTTATAACGGCGTAGTAAAAGAAAACCCGACGTTTATTCTTATGCTGGGTATGTGTCCGACTCTTGCGGTGAGTACATCGACGATGAACGGAATCGGCATGGGCATCTCCACCACTGCGGTCCTGATCCTGTCGAACGTGATCATTTCCGCTCTCCGAAAGATCATTCCCGACGAAGTGAGACTTCCGGCATATATAGTCATCGTTGCTACTCTGGTTACGATCACGGAACTTCTGATCGAGGCATACATTCCCGCGCTTTATGATGCGCTCGGAATCTACATTCCGCTGATCGTGGTAAACTGCATCATCCTCGGACGTGCAGAAGCATACGCCAACAAGAATACCGTGGGGCTTGCCGCCTTCGACGGCATCGGAATGGGGCTTGGCTTTACCGGCGCGCTCGCGATCGTCGGCTTCCTCCGCGAATTACTCGGCGCGGGGACTGTTTTCGGACACAATATTCTGCCGAAAGGTGTAGAGCCGATCGGAATATTCGTAAAAGCTCCGGGGGCGTTTCTGGTACTTGCCATTGTCATCATGGTGCTTAACGCGTTGAATATCGAAAACCGCGGAAAAGACATGGTCAACGGGTGCGACGGATGCTGCGCGAACTGTGCTAAAGCTAAGAAAGACTGCGGAAAGGAGGGTGCGGCATGAATTCACTTGTCATGATCATAGTGGGCTGCGCGCTGATCAACAACGTAGTTCTGAACCAGTTCCTGGGCATCTGCTCTTTCCTGGGCGTGTCCAAACAGATGAAGGCTTCCGCATCGCTCGGCGGCGCGGTCATCTTCGTCCTTACGATCGCATCGGCGGTCGCCTCGCTCCTCTACGATTACATTCTCAAGCCGTTCGATCTGGACTACATGAAGACGATCGTCTTTATCCTGGTCATCGCGGCGCTGGTGCAGATCGTGGAGATGTTCCTCAAGAAGACATCGCCCGGCCTTTACAAGGCTCTGGGCATCTATCTTCCGTTAATTACCACCAACTGCGCGGTGCTGGGGGTTGCCCTGACCAATGTGCAGGATGAGTACAATTTTATCGAGAGTGTTTTTGCGGGATTCGGAACAGCCTTAGGCTATACGATCGCGATCGTACTGCTCGCCGGCGTCAGAGGAAGGATCGACGAGTCGTCCATACCGAAACCGCTTCGAGGCGCTCCGGTAGTACTTCTTTCGGCCGCGCTTATGTCCATCGCCTTTATGGGCTTTGGCGGACTGTAATAAGGGGAGGGAATACCGGTGAGTGCTATTATTATTGCGACGATCGTACTTGCTGCCGTCGGCATTGTCGTCGGCGCAGGTCTCGTCTATATAGGCAACAAATTCCACGTTGATGTGGATGAACGCGAAACGGCCATTCGCGATGTCCTGCCGGGCAACAACTGCGGCGCCTGCGGTTACGCGGGATGCGACGCGGTTGCCGCAGCCATCGTGGCCGGCGAAGCGTCGGCTGCAGCCTGCCCGGTGGGCGGTTCGGCTGTGGCAGAACAGATCAACACGATCATGGGGACGCACGCGGAGGCGGCGGCCCGCAAAGTCGCTTTTGTCAAATGCAACGGCTCATGTGAAAATACGCAGGTGCGCAGCAATTACACGGGCATCAATGACTGCCGGGCGCTGGCGCTTGCCGGCCTGAATCCGTGGGAATGCATGCACGGATGCCTGGGCTTTGGCTCCTGTGCGTCGGTATGTCCCCAGAATGCCATCACCGTGAAGGACGGCGTGGCACTGGTCGATGCCGAAAAATGTGTCGGATGCGGCCTCTGTGTCAAAGAGTGCCCGAAGAACCTGATCGAACTTATCCCCTACGGACAGATCCGTGCCGTACAGTGTGTAAACACCGACAAAGGCAAGGATGTGAAGGATGTCTGCGCTGTCGGCTGCATCGGATGTAAGATCTGCACCAGGCAGTGTGTGACAGGCGCGATCACCGTGGAGAACAATGTCGCCCACATTGACTACGAGCTTTGCACGGACTGCGGTGCATGTGCGGCAAAGTGTCCGCGTAAGACGATACGTAAATGATGGAGAATAAAAAATGGAGAACAGAACGGTTATTAAGGGAATCTGCTTCGGCGCAGCTGTCGTGATATCGTTCATAGGACTGTCCGGACTGATGAATGGGCCGGTCATGTATCGCCCGCTCAAACCGGAGGGTGAAAGCTTATCCCGGGAGGACATCGAGTATAAAAATGTGGAGGCACCCGAACCTACGAGCAGTGACGGCACAGTGACGGCCGCGGACTGGCAGGAAGAGTACCCCTACATTGTGACGACAATGGGAGAAATGTCCGAAAACGAGTTCACCGTGAGTTATCTCGAAGAATCGCCGTATCTGACGAACATTTACGAAGGATACGGCTTCGCGAAGGATTATGACAGCGCCAGAGGCCACAGCTACACGCTGGAGGATGTGGCGGCAACGGAACGTCCGCACGCGATGGCCAACTGCCTCACATGCAAGACACCGAATTTTACAAAACTGGTCAACGACATGGGAGTCTCCGTATACTCGATGGACTTCGATGAAGTATACGCGATGATGGATGAGACGGTCAGCTGCTATACCTGCCACGGCAACGAAGCCGGAAACGCAGGAAAGCTGACGGTGACCCATTCCTATGTCACGAAAGCGCTGGGAGAAGACGCGGGAGGCATCGACCCCGCGGTGGTATCCTGCGGGCAATGCCATATTGAGTATTATTTTGACCCTGAAACGAAAGAAACAACCATGCCGTATTCATCCGCAGCCGAGATGACGCCGGCAGCTATCCTGGCATATTATGATTCCATCGGATTTTCCGACTGGACGCAGGAAAGTACCGGAGCCTCGATGCTCAAGGCACAGCATCCCGAGATGGAAACCTTCCTTCAGGGAAAACATGCCGCGGTGCTGAACTGCGCGGACTGCCACATGGCCATGGTTCAGGAGAAGGACGGAACCGTCTATCACAGCCATAATTTTGAGAGCCCGCTGGATAACCCGGCGCTTCTCAAAAAGTGCGCCGAATGTCACGGCGACCGTGATATGGTGTCGTATGTCCACGAGATCCAGAATGAGATCACCGGCAGAGAAACCGAGGTCGGTACCAAACTGTCGGAGCTCAAAGACACATTGGCAGCAGCTGTCAAGGACGGCAGCATGTCCGAAGAAGAACTGGAAAGAGTGCGAAAGCTCTACCGCGAAGCACAGTGGTTTTTTGACTACTGCTATGTCGAGAACAGCGAAGGAGCGCATAACTCCGCACTGTCCAAAGAGTGCCTGAACACCTCGGAAAGCAAGATCACCGAGGCCATGGCGCTGCTTGAAGCATAAAACAGAAGAATCGAGCCGGCATCTCACAAAGGTGTCGGCTTGTTCCTGTGTATACAGCAAGAAAGGGAACAGGTTTGAAAAAGAAAAACAAAGCTATCCGTTTTCTCGGCTCCATGCAGTTTGCAATGATCCTGCTGGCCGTTCTTATTGCGGCATGTATTCTCGGAAGTGTGATCGAACAGGGACAGACGTTTGCCTTGTATTCAGAGGTATACGGAGAAAGAGCAGCCGCGGCTATCGTCGCCCTGCACCTTGACGATGTCTTTCACAGTCCCTGGTTTATCCTGATCACTGCATTTCTCTGTGCCAATCTGCTTATGTGCAATCTGACACGCCTTCCCGCACCGGTTCGCAGATGGAAAAGCAGTGCCGACCGGCATGAAGAGACGGTCCGGAACCCCGATGCCGTGGCTGTCATAGATGAAGACCCGCAGAAACTGTTCGCCGACCTGCGGTTTGGCGGGATAAAAAAGGGCATCACCGAGGACGGTTCGGAGTACCTGTTCGGCTCACGGGGGCGAGCGGGGATCTGGGGCGCATGGGTCTGCCACCTGGGGGTGCTGATCCTGATCGTGGGCTTTGCCCTGGGGCAGGGGCAGAGTGAGGAATATACTGTTTACGGAGTCAAGGGTCAGACAAAGCAGGTCGGTGATACAGATTACCTGCTCACAATCGATGACTTCCGTATCGACCTGCGGGAAGATGATACGGTCGAACAGTATACGGCGGATCTGACGGTTCGAAATGCCGCCACGGGTGAATCATCCTCGGGAAGTGCTTCCGTCAATAATCCGGTATCAATCTTCGGTATGAAATTCTATCAGAATTCGACCGGCTGGGCGGCTTCGGTCATCGTGGAGAAAAACGGTGAGGAGCTTCAGAGAGAAATCCTGTGCGCAGGAGAATTTATATCCGTGGCCGACAAACCCGATCTGGTCATCTACCTGAATGCTTTTTATCCGGATTATGCTATGGTCGAAGGGGAACCGGTCACACTTTCTTCCAAACTCAATAACCCCGCATACCTCTACAGAGTTTACTATCAGGGGAATATGATCGGTATGAATGCACTGACCGGGGATGACGTGATCACGATCGATGAATATACCGTACGGTTTGAAGATCCGCAGAGCTACACGCTGATTCAGATCAAGAAAGACAGATTTGCCGGCCTCGCCCTTGCGGGAGGCATAATCACTCTTCTGGGCATTGTGCTCGCGCTTTTTGTGCAGCCGGCCGCGGTTGCTGCGATACGGCAGCAGGACGGAAACTGGAAAGTGTATGCTTCAGGGAAAAAAGGCGGGCTGCTGTTTGTAGAGGATTTTGAAAAAGCCGTTTCTGCATACCGCGTCCGGGGCAGTGCGGAAGAACAGGAAAAGGAGAATTCGGAGCATGGGGAATGAACACCTTTTGGGAATAGAAAACGCGTTGTTTACCGCCGCAATGCTGCTGTATTTTGCGTCGATGATCGGCTATATCGCGTATATAGCTTTCAAGAAGGAGATACTGGCAAAGATATTTTACATTGTGATGCTTGTCTGCTTTGTTCTGCACACGGCAGCGCTTGTGTGCCGCGGCATAGGAGCCGGCCGTCTGCCGATGACCGACAGATACGAATTTGCCGCCTGCTTCGCCTGGGGCCTGTGTCTGGTCAGCCTGGTCTTTATCAAAAAGTACCGGCTGGATGTGCTGGGTGCCTTTTCGGCTCCCGTGATCTTTCTGGTGATCGGCTATGCGGCTATGCAGAGCAAGGATGTACATGAACTCATGCCGTCTCTTCAAAGCAACTGGCTCGGCTTTCATGTCTCGACGGCCATCCTTTCGTACGGCGCTTTCGGCGTTTCCTTCGCCGTTGCACTCGTCTTTCTGCTGCGCGACAGGATCGCGAAAGGCAGCTTTCTTGACCGGCACATTCCGTCGCAGGACAAGCTCGATATGATCGGCTATCGCTCGGTATCGGTAGGGCTGCTTTTTCTGACCTTCTGTATCATCAGTGGAGCGATCTGGGCCGAGAGAGCCTGGGGAAGCTACTGGTCATGGGATCCAAAAGAAACCTGGTCACTGATCACCTGGCTGATCTACGCCATTTATCTGCATCAAAGAATACGGAAAGGGCGAAAAGGAAAAAGTGCCGCCGTATTTGCGCTGATCGGTTTTGTCTGTGTACTGTTTACCTATATCGGTGTGAACACCCTGATTCCCGGAATTCACAGTTATGCATAATACCTGAATTATGCGGAGTGTATCGTATAATACCAAGTGTCAGATTATTTCTGACGATTCCGATAACAAAAAGTTGGTGAACATAACAATTTCAATTGACCACAAGCAAAAAAGAGTTTATAATTACCTTTAAGAGTGGTGTTTTATACGAACACAGTAATAAATTCAAGGAGTGAGGGGAGCAAAGAAATGTCAAAGTTTCTGAAATTTATCGTTCATTTAGTAGTCATATGTGCTATTGTCATCGCCCTGGGACTCACGATACCGCCGTTCTTCGGCGTGGATACGGTCGTTGTGACAGATTCTGCCCGGGCGACAAATCTCCCTATGGGGTCCGTGACATATGCCATTCCGGTAAAGACCGAGGAGATCCGTGAGAACGATCCGATCCTTGTGCAGGAAGATTCCAACACTTACCGCTACAATGTGAGAAGGATCGATCAGGCTTCGGGCACCGGCACAGTAGTAGACCCGTCCGTGACCGACGGAAAAGAGATCACGGTAGCAGTTCCCGACTATGTAAAGAAAGTCGTTATCACCATCGGCTATGTGGGATATCTTCTTATTGCCGTAAAGAGCACGGAAGGCCTCATCATTCTCGGACTGGTCATTCTGTTCCTTATCATCCTTTACATCATTGCGGAACTCTGGAAGAGAGACGACCGCGGATACGAAGAAGAATATGATCCGGCAGCCGGCTATGTAAAATCTCCCAAAGAGCTTAAACGCGAGGAGAAAGAAAGAGCCCGCCGCATGAAGGAAGAAGAAAAGCAGATGGCAGCGGAAGCCAGGGCAGGCCGCAAGAAGGAAAAAGCCGAGAAGAAAAAAGTACTTACAGGCGGCTTTGTCGATGAGATCGATGAGGACGATGACGATTACGAAGATGCCGCGGCGGAGACAGCTCCGATCCAGCCGGCAGTAGGCGAAGCACATGAGTTCCTCCGCAAGGAAGTGGCAGCCGCGACCGCAACCACAGCCGCAGCCGACAGCAGTTCCATTCAGCAGGAAGTTCTCAGAGTGATGAACGGAGGCGTCGATCCTCAGCCTTCATATCCGCAGCCGCAGGCAGCGCCGCAGCAGCAGTACACGCAGCCGCAGGCTCAGCCGACACAGCCGCAGGAAGCTGCTCCGGTCATGAGCGGAGACGAGGAGACAGTGCAGATCCGCAAGAGAGCAATTCCGGGATACTCCGCAGAAGAGCTCGCAGGACAGGCACAGGAAGCAGGCGATGCACCTGACGTGATGAAGGACGATATCACAGAGGTCACACTCTTCGATTATTCCGACATCCTGAACGAAGACTGAATAAATAACCGGGACAGTCAAATATGATTGTCCCGATTTTTTATGAAAAAAACACTTGCAATCCTGAAAGAGATTGTGTATACTATTTCATGCTGTGACATTGATAGCTGTGAAGCGTGAGGTTGCTGCCTGTACATGGCAGGTTTTCCGTGGAGCGAATGTCAAGTTAGGAAACTGACGACAAGTCACTGTACAGAGTTCAATAAACCATCATCAGGGATGGACGTGTGGTGTTCGGGATCAAGACACACACGGTGATGTGTACAGTCGCCGCTTGTCGTACTGCTTAAGAAGTACGAATAGGAGGAGACTTTTTTTATGGCAAAGCAGGTTATGAGAATCACACTTAAAGCATATGATCATCAGCTCGTAGACGCATCCGCTGCAAAGATCATCGAAACTGTTAAGAAGAGCGGCGCACAGGTAAGCGGTCCGGTTCCGCTTCCCACCAAAAAAGAAGTGGTTACCATTCTTCGCGCGGTTCACAAATACAAAGATTCCAGAGAGCAGTTCGAGCAGAGAACACACAAGAGACTGATCGACATCATCGCTCCGACACAGAAGATCGTTGATTCTCTTTCCAGACTTGAGATGCCGGCAGGCGTATTCATCGACATCAAGATGAAAACAAAATAATTCCGGCACGGCGGAACATTCCGCATTATATTAAGGTAAGTACGCGAAAACAGCGTGCACATAATCTATATGATTGCCGACCGGCAATCCGCTATAAGGAGGAAAAGTAAAATGAAAAAAGCTATCTTGGCAACCAAGGTCGGAATGACCCAGATCTTCAATGACGACGGACAGCTTATCCCGGTAACCGTTCTTCAGGCAGGCCCCTGCACCGTTACACAGGTCAAGACCGAAGAGAACGACGGATATGCGGCAGTTCAGGTAGGTTTCGGCGAGATCCGCGAGAAACTTGTGAACAAACCGGAAAAAGGTCATTTCGCAAAAGCAGGCGTTGACGTAAAAAGATTTGTAAAAGAGTTCCGTTTCGAGAACGCTGCTGAGTACGCGGTTGGACAGGAGATCAAGGCAGATATCTTTGCGGCAGGCGATCACATCGACGCTACTGCAATTTCCAAAGGTAAAGGATATCAGGGTGCCATCAAGAGACACGGCCAGTCCAGAGGACCTATGAGCCACGGCTCCAAATATCATCGTCATGCAGGCTCCAACGGCGCAGCTTCCGATCCGAGCAGGGTATTCAAAGGAAAGAAGATGCCGGGCCAGATGGGACATGTTCAGGTAACAGTCCAGAATCTTGAGGTCGTGCGTGTCGATACCGAAAACAATTTACTGTTAGTGAAGGGTGCTGTTCCCGGACCTAAGAAATCTCTTGTGACCATCAAAGAGACAGTAAAGTCCTTATAATTGAGAAAGGAGGAGCACTATAATGGCAAACGTAACAGTTTATAATATGGAAGGCAACGAAGTCGGCACAATGGAACTGAACGATGCAGTGTTCGGTGTAGAGATCAACGAGCACCTTGTGCATCTCGCAGTTGTGAGACAGCTTGCCAATAAACGTCAGGGTACACAGAAAGCCAAAGGCCGCTCCGAAGTAAGCGGCGGCGGAAGAAAACCGTGGAGACAGAAAGGCACAGGCCATGCAAGACAGGGTTCGATCCGTGCCGCACAGTGGAAAGGCGGCGGTGTTATCTGGGCTCCGACCCCGAGAGATTACTCCGTTAAGATGAACAAGAAAGAAAGAAGAGCAGCTCTTCGCTCCGCTCTTACTTCCAAAGTTCAGGACAACAAGCTGATCGTTCTCGACAGCCTGACACTGTCCGAGATCAAGACAAAAGAGATGCAGAGAGTGCTGAACAACCTCAAAGCCGAAAAGGCTCTGGTAGTTACCGCAGCAGACGACAAGAACGTACTTCTTTCCGCAAGAAACATCCAGGATGTGCTGACCGCTACACCGGCTACCATCAATGTATATGATGTTATGAAGTACAACACACTTGTTCTTACACAGGATGCAGTAAAATGTATCGAGGAGGTGTACGCATAATGGCAGATATCAAATACTACGATGTTATCCTTAGACCGATCATCACCGAAAAATCCATGAACGCTATGGGCGAGAAGAAATACACCTTCCTGGTACATCCGGATGCCAACAAGACTCAGGTCAAAGAGGCAGTCGAGAAAATGTTCGAGGGAACAAAGGTAAAAAGCGTCAACACCATGAATCTTGACGGCAAGACCAAAAGACGTGGCATGACATTCGGAAAGACCGCTCAGAGAAAGAAAGCGATCGTCTCCCTCACAGAGGACAGCAAGGATATCGAGATCTTCGAAGGACTTTAATCAGCTGTCCCGCATATATGTAGGATATACATGATAACTATATTCGAAAGGAGTTCACAATCATGGGAATTAAAACCTATAACCCATATACACCGTCAAGACGGCACATGACCGGCTCCGATTTTTCCGAGATCACCAAGACAACACCGGAAAAATCCCTCACTGTGTCTCTGAAGAAAAACGCAGGACGCAACAATCAGGGTAAGATCACTGTTCGTCATCGCGGCGGCGGAAACAGAAGAAAATACAGACTTATCGATTTCAAACGTAATAAAGACGGTATCCCGGCAACAGTTCTCAGCATCGAGTACGATCCGAACAGAACAGCCAATATCGCACTGATCAGCTATGTAGACGGTGCGAAGGCTTACATCCTTGCTCCCGAAGGACTCAAGGTCGGCCAGAAGATCATGAACGGACCGGAAGCAGAAGTTCGTCTGGGCAACTGCCTCCCGCTCGAGAAGATCCCGGTTGGTACCGTTATCCATAATATTGAGCTGCATCCCGGCAAGGGCGGCCAGATGGTCCGTTCCGCAGGTAACGGCGCGCAGCTTATGGCGAAGGAAGGCAAATATGCTACACTTCGTCTTCCCTCCGGTGAGATGAGAATGGTTCCGATCATCTGCCGTGCAACCGTAGGTGTTGTAGGCAACGGCGACCACAATCTGATCAACATCGGTAAAGCCGGACGTAAACGCAACATGGGCATCAGACCTACAGTCCGCGGTTCTGTCATGAACCCGAACGACCATCCGCACGGCGGTGGTGAGGGCAAGACCGGTATCGGCCGCCCGGGTCCGAGCACACCGTGGGGCAAGCCTGCTCTCGGTCTCAAGACCAGAAAGAAGAACAAACAGTCCAACAAGCTGATCGTCAGAAGACGTGACGGCAGAGCTTTATCGAAATAATAAGGAGGATACAGAATGTCTCGTTCATTGAAAAAAGGACCTTTTGCAGATGAGAGCCTTCTCAAAAAAGTCGATGCGTTAAACGCTGCAAATGACAAAAGCGTTATCAAGACCTGGTCTCGCCGTTCTACCATCTTCCCGTCCTTCGTCGGACATACGATCGCTGTCCATGACGGAAGAAAACATGTTCCGGTATATATCACTGAGGATATGGTAGGTCATAAACTGGGTGAGTTTGTCGCAACAAGAACTTACAGAGGACATGGAAAAGACGAGAAGAAGTCAGGCGTTCGCTGACAGATCCACTCTCCGCGTGAGAGAGCACTGAATTAGTCAAGAAGCTGCCGGATGCGGTGTATCCGGCAGTAAACCGGTATTGAATAGAACGAAAGGAGGCACTTTAAGATGGCAAAAGGACACAGAAGCCAGATAAAGAGAGCCAGAAATGAGAATAATAGAGAGACAAGACCGTCTGCAAAGTTATCTTATGCCAGAATTTCCGTCACAAAAGCATGCTACGTGCTCGATGTGATCCGCGGCAAAGATGTGCAAACCGCTCTTGGAATCCTTACCTATAATCCCAGATATGCATCCGGCGTGATCAAAAAACTGCTTGAATCCGCTATCGCCAACGCTGAGAACAACAACGCTATGAGCGCTGACAAGCTGTATATCGCTGAGTGCTACGCAAACAAAGCACCGACGATGAAGAGGATTCAGCCCAGAGCACAGGGAAGAGCTTATCGTATCGAGAAGAGAACAAGCCACATTACCATCGTGCTTGATGAGAAGTAAGGAGGAAAAGCATGGGACAGAAAGTTAACCCGCATGGTCTTAGAGTCGGTATCATCAAAGACTGGGATTCAAGATGGTATGCAGAGAAAGAATTCGCAGACTATCTGGTAGAAGATTACAATATCAGAACATTCCTTAAGAAAAAACTGTACACCTCCGGCATCTCCAAAATCGAGATCGAGAGAGCATCCGACAGGATCAAAGTTGTTGTTCATACCGCAAAGCCGGGTATGGTTATCGGCCGCGGCGGTGAGGACATCAAGAAGCTGAAGGACGAACTCCAGAAGCTTACCGAGAAGAAGCTCATCATCGACATCAAAGAGATCAAGAGACCGGACAAGGATGCGCAGCTTGTTGCAGAGAATATCGCTCTTCAGCTCGAAAACCGTATCTCCTTCCGCCGTGCCATGAAGTCCACCATGAAGAGGACTATGACCTCCGGCGCACAGGGTGTTAAAACTGCGGTTTCCGGACGTCTCGGCGGCGCAGATATGGCCCGCACCGAGTTCTACAGCGAGGGCACCATCCCGCTTCAGACTCTCCGCGCAGATATCGACTATGGTTTTGCGGAAGCAGACACCACATACGGTAAAGTAGGCGTAAAGGCATGGGTCTACAACGGTGAAGTACTTCCCACAAAAGGAACTAAGGAAGGGAGCGATAAATAATGTTAATGCCAAAAAGAGTAAAACGTCGTAAACAGTTCCGCGGCTCCATGAAGGGCAAAGCCCTCAGAGGGAATAAGATCAACTACGGTGAGTTTGGTCTTGTGGCTACAGAGCCCTGCTGGATCAAATCCAACCAGATCGAGGCTGCCCGTGTTGCTATGACCCGTTATATCAAACGTGGCGGTAAAGTCTGGATCAAGATTTTCCCGGACAAACCTGTTACTGCAAAGCCGGCTGAGACTCGTATGGGTTCCGGAAAAGGAACACTGGAATACTGGGTTGCAGTAGTTAAACCCGGACGCGTTATGTTTGAGATCGCAGGCGTTTCCGAGGAAATTGCACGTGAGGCTCTGCGTCTCGCCATGCATAAGTTACCCTGCAAATGTAAAATCGTTTCTCGTGCAGACTTAGAAGGCGGTGATGAACAGTGAAGAAGTTTGAAGATTTCATGAAAGACTTAAGAACAAAATCAGCTGCAGAGCTCAATGATGAACTGGTGGCAGCCAAGAAAGAACTTTTCAATCTGAGATTCCAGAATGCAACCAACCAGCTGGACAACACAAGCCGCATCAAGGATGTCCGCAGAAGAATCGCAAGAATCCAGACAGCAATCACTGAGCAGGCTAACGCTTCCAGATAACAGGAGGAATATATCGTGGAAAGAAATCTGAGAAAGACCCGTGTGGGTAAGGTTGTCAGCAACAAGATGGACAAAACCATCGTGGTTGCGATCGAAGACCATGTAAAACATCCTCTTTACAAAAAGATCGTGAAGAGAACCTATAAACTCAAGGCTCATGACGCAAACAATGAGTGCAGCATCGGCGATACCGTTAAGGTTATGGAGACCAGACCGCTGTCCAAGGATAAAAGATGGAGACTGGTCGAGATCGTCGAGAAAGTGAAATAAGGAGGATATCGGCATGATTCAGCAGGAAACCAGACTGAAGGTTGCAGATAACACCGGTGCAAAAGAGATCCTTTGTATTCGTGTTATGGGCGGCTCAACGAGAAGATATGCAAATATCGGAGACACCATCATTGCCACTGTCAAAGATGCAACACCAGGCGGCGTTGTTAAAAAGGGCGATGTTGTGAAAGCAGTCGTAGTCCGCACCGTTAAGGGCGCTCACCGTAAAGACGGTTCTTACATCCGTTTCGATGAGAACGCAGCAGTTATCATCAAGGACGATCTGACCCCGAGAGGAACCCGTATCTTTGGGCCGGTTGCCAGAGAGCTTCGTGAGAAGAAATTCATGAAGATCGTATCCCTGGCTCCGGAAGTATTATAATGGAGGTGCCCGATGTCAGCTATGAAAATTAAGAAAGGTGATACCGTCCAGGTTATCGCCGGTAAAGATAAAGGTAAAGACGGTAAAGTCCTTTCTGTCAACGTGAAGGACAACACTGTCATTGTTGAGAATATCAACATGGTAACCAAGCACACCAAACCGTCCGCTGCAAACCAGAACGGCGGCATCATCAACAAAGAAGCTCCGATCTCCGTATCGAACGTTATGCTTCTGTTTGAGAACAAACCGGTTCGCGTTGGCTACAAGATTGAGGATGGCAAAAAATATCGTGTCGCTAAGGTCGGCAATGGCGAGACCAAGGTGATCGATGCTGTCTCCTCCAAAAAGGTCAGAAAGTGAGAGGGGGACATAACAGGTGAGCAGCAGATTAAAAGAAATTTACAAAAATGAAATCATGGATGCCATGACCAAAAAGTTCGGCTACAAGAACATTATGGAAATCCCCAAGCTTGAAAAAATCGTGGTAAACATGGGCGTAGGCGAAGCAAAAGAGAACGCTAAGCTTCTCGATTCCGCCATCGCTGACATGGAGCTCATTACAGGCCAGAAGGCAGTTGCCACCAAGGCAAGAAAATCCGTCGCTAACTTCAAGATCAGAGAAGGCATGGCTATCGGATGCAAAACTACCCTCCGCGGCGACAAAATGTATGAGTTTGCAGATCGTCTGATCAACCTTGCTCTTCCGCGTGTACGTGACTTCCGCGGCGTCAATCCCAACGGATTCGACGGCAGAGGAAACTATGCACTTGGCATCAGAGAGCAGCTGATCTTCCCGGAAGTCGAGTACGATAAGATCGACAAGGTAAGAGGTATGGATATCGTATTTGTTACCTCTGCAAAGACCGATGAGGAAGCTCGCGAACTTCTCAGACTCTTCAACATGCCGTTTGCAAAGAATGCGTAATAGGAGGAAGGATTCATGGCTAAAACAGCAATGAAAATCAAACAGCAGCGCCAGGCTAAATTCTCTACAAGAGAATACAACCGCTGCAGGATCTGCGGCCGTCCGCATGCATATCTCAGAAAATACGGAATCTGCAGAATCTGCTTCCGCGAACTGGCATACAAGGGCCAGATCCCGGGAGTCAAGAAAGCCAGCTGGTAATTACAGAACATACACCGCAGGTTATCCTGCGGGCAGTATTTACATGTCAAGTCTGATTTAGGAGGAAACTAGCATGACAATGAGCGACCCGATTGCGGATATGCTTACAAGAATCCGCAATGCCAATACAGCAAAACATGACACTGTAGATGTACCCGCTTCCAAGATGAAGATCGCTATTGCGAACATTCTTCTTGACGAGGGATATATCGAGAAATACGAACTGATCGAAGAGGGCGTTGTACGCACCATGCGCATCACCCTTAAATATGGTGAGGACAAGAACGAAAAGATCATCACCGGTCTTAAGAGAATCTCCAAACCCGGCCTTCGTATCTACGCAGGCAAGGATGAGCTTCCGAGAGTCCTGGGCGGTCTCGGCATCGCTATCATCTCCACCAACAAAGGTGTCATCACAGACAAAGAAGCCAGAAAGCTTCAGGTCGGCGGTGAAGTTCTCGCTTTTGTATGGTAAATATGTCGGCAGCAGTGCCGTACGATCACTGAAAACAGAGAAGGCAAACAGCTTTCTCCGATAATCTAAGTATTAGGAGGACAAATCTTATGTCACGAATCGGAAGACTTCCGGTCGCAATTCCGGCAGGCGTAGAAGTAAAGATCGCTGAAGGAAATGTAGTAACTGTTAAAGGACCGAAGGGAACCCTCGAGAGAGCACTTCCCATTGAAATGGAAATCAAAGTCGAAGACGGCCATGTGGTAGTCACAAGACCGAACGATGTAAAAAGAATGAAAGCTCTGCACGGACTTACCCGCAGCCTGATCCACAACATGGTGATCGGCGTAAGCGAAGGTTACAAGAAAGTGCTTGAGGTTAACGGTGTTGGATACAGAGCAGCTAAGCAGGGCAATAAGCTTACGCTTAACCTTGGTTATTCACATCCGGTTGAGATGATCGACCCGGAAGGAATCGAATCTGCTGTTGACGGTAACAAGATCACTGTTTCCGGTATCAGCAAGGAAAAAGTCGGCCAGTATGCAGCTGAGATCAGAGACAAGAGAAGACCTGAGCCGTACAAGGGCAAAGGTATCAAGTATGCTGATGAAGTGATCAGACGCAAAGTCGGCAAGACCGGTAAGAAATAATTAAGGAGAGTGAGAAAATGATAAGCAAAGCATCCAGGGCGGAAATTCGTCAGAAAAAACATAGAAGAATTCGTCATCATCTGAACGGCACTGCAACGACTCCCCGTCTTGCCGTATTCCGTTCAAACAAGCATATGTATGCACAGATCATCGATGACACCGTTGGTAAGACTTTAGTATCTGCTTCTACTCTTCAGAAGGATGTCAAAGCAGAACTTGAATACACAGACAATGTGGCTGCAGCGGCTCATCTTGGAACCGTGATCGCTAAGAAAGCGCTCGATGCAGGAATCACCGAGGTGGTTTATGACAGAGGCGGCTATATCTATCACGGTAAAGTCAAAGCACTCGCTGACGCAGCAAGAGAAGCTGGACTTAAATTCTAAGAGAGGGAGGAATGGAACGCATGAAACGTAATCTGATCGATGCCAGCCAGCTGGAATTAGAAGATAAAGTTGTCGCCATCAAGCGTGTTACGAAGGTTGTTAAGGGCGGTCGTAATTTCCGTTTTACAGCACTCGTAGTTGTAGGTGACGGCAATGGTCATGTCGGCGCCGGCCTTGGAAAGGCAACAGAAATTCCCGAAGCTATCCGCAAGGGAAAAGAAGATGCCATGAAGAAGCTCGTTACCGTAGCAAGAGACGCGAACGGCTCCATCACACATGACTTCATCGGTAAATACGGAAGCGCAGAGATGCTTCTGAAGAGAGCTCCGGAAGGTACCGGCGTTATCGCGGGCGGCCCTGCCCGTGCAGTCGTGGAACTTGCCGGCATCAAGAACATCCGTGCAAAATGCATGGGTTCACGCAACAAACAGAACGTCGTTCTGGCTACCATCGATGGCCTCAGCCAGCTGAAGACTCCGGAAGAAGTTGCGAAGAAGCGCGGCAAGTCTGTTGATGAGATTCAGGCTTAAGGAGGAGAGGCAAAATGGCAGACAAATTAAAAGTTACATTAGTAAAATCTCCGATTGGCGCAGTACCGAAGCATAAAAAGACGATCACCGCTATGGGACTTACCAAAATGCACAAGACCGTGGAGATGCCTGACAACAAGGCTACCAGAGGTATGATTCAGCAGGTACAGTACATGGTAAAGGTCGAAGAAGTCTAACACATTCATTATAGAAGGAGGTGCCAATCGTGGAATTATCAAACTTAAGACCGGCAGAAGGTTCTAAGCACAGCGATAACTTCAGAAGAGGCCGCGGACATGGCTCCGGAAACGGCAAGACAGCCGGTAAAGGACACAAAGGACAGTTAGCTCGTTCCGGTCACAAGAAACCGGGATTCGAGGGTGGTCAGATGCCATTGTACAGGCGTCTGCCGAAGAGAGGATTTAAAAACAGGAACACCAAAGAGATCATCGCGATCAATGTTGATGTTCTCAACCGCTTTGAAGACGGCACGGAAGTAACAGTAGAGACACTGCTTTCCTCCGGAGCTATCTCTAAGGCAGCCGACGGAGTCAAGATCCTCGGCAACGGCGATCTTACAAAGAAGCTCACCGTTAAAGTTAATGCGTTCAGCGAAGGTGCAAAAGCAAAAATTGAGGCTGCAGGTGGTACAGTAGAGGTGATCTGATGTTTGA